>JAESTY010000228.1 GCA_016763355.1 Immundisolibacteraceae bacterium | reverse complement strand
TTTACCGTGTTTATCAACGATCCAGTAAGGTTGGCATTGGAATATCGTAATAGCTATTTAACGGGTTGGTGGTTGGTTAGGTTTACCCTCCCCTTATATTGCGCCCACAAAGGCTGTTGTTTTCCGGATAAGTGCAGCACGCTGTTTGAGCGTAGCGAGTTCGTGCAAACCCGGAAAATGGCAGTCTTTTTGGGATGAGAGCGATATTAGGTGCATTCCCTTTCGTTGGTTTTTAGTCGAATATTCGGTCGTTTTTTGACCGCATAGCATGAGACTTATGCCTTTGGTACTTTTTTGTGCATGCAAAAGAAATGAACGTTTATCAACCTAATAATTAGCTATAAACACCGTCAGCTTCATTACGGAAATTCTGAAGTAAGCCCCCAAGAGGTTCAAACAGTACTTAGAGTAACGAGACATGCGGATATTAAAGGAGCTCCGGTTGCGGAACTTATGCAGCCACCAACCCCAGATGTTCTACAAATGGCCTAAAGTCCCGATCAGAAAAAAGTAGCGGAATTCCTCGCTCAATACAAAACGAGGCAATAATAATATCGACCGTTTTACGAATGGTAATGCCACGCTTGCGCAGAGCCCGAAAATTATCAGCACTTTTGATTGCCATATCCTTGCCGAGTAAATCGAAAACCGTCAGCTCTTCAAAAAGTGATTTGGCTATTTTGTAGTCCTTGTCTGCTCTAAAACCCTGTAACACTTCAGCTAAAATCAAATCACCCACTGCGACAGGCTGGATTCCGAGTGTATCGTTCAGGGTAGATGTCTGTTGATTATCAACGCCGTTAAAGTAATCGATCCAGACACCTGAATCGACCAGCATCATGGATTGGTTCTCATGCCTTCCAGGTCACCGGTCCAATTAAGCTGGCCACGAAAATCTTTGATCCGCTGCTGCTTTTTGAGCCTGATCAAAGTTTTAAGGCCTAGCTCTACCACGTCTTTTTTGGTTTTAAGGCCGGTAGCCTTGAGCACGTCGTTCATCAGCTCATCGTCGATTTCAATATTGGTTCGCATCACCTGACTCACTGTGTATAATTTTTATTTATCTACACATTGGATTCTAGGTGTGTATAAGAATCTAATCAAGTTAACTGCTCTGCTTAGCCAAACACATTTAAGGGTTCAGCACTTGAGGAGCACTTGAGGAAGCACTTGAGGGGTCAAATCTTGACCTAACAGATCAAACCGATAAACTCCCATCCATGACCAGACCCCTAAGAATCGAATACGAAGACGCCTATTACCATGTAATGAATCGCGGCCGCGGACGCCAGCAGGTATTCCCCGGCACCGACTACTACAAGGCTTTTTTAAAATGCCTAAGCGAAGCCCACGACCGCTTCGGTATAGAGGCTCACGCCTGGTGCTTAATGGGCAACCACTACCACCTGTTGTTAAAGACCCCCCGTGGCAATTTAAGCCGGGCGATGCGGCACATCGATGGTGTGTACACCCAGCGGCATAACCGGCTTAGAAAAACCGACGGCCCGCTGTTTCGCGGCCGTTACAAATCCATCGTGATCGACGCCAGTAGTTACCTGTTGCAGGTCAGTCGTTACATTCATCGCAACCCGATTGAAGTCAGGACGCCGCTGGTGGGTAAGCTAGAAGACTACCCCTGGTCTAGTTATGGTGCTTATATCGACCAGGCGGAAGTTCCGGCCTATTTAACCCGCGATAGTGTTTATGGTGACCTGGGTAGTCGCCGGCCAGTTGCAGCCTATCTTGATTATGTGACGCAGGGCGATGATGAGGAAACCCAGCGTTTTTACGGTCTTAAAAATAGACCGGCGATATGGGGTGATCAGCACTTTAAGGAATACGCCAGGGAGCGAGCGGTCTCTCAGGACCAGGAGATCGATAAAAAGGGGTTGACTGAGTTGGCTGCGCCAAAGGATATTTTGAAAGCGGTTGCCAGTTATTACGGTGTGCCGTTGGCTGATTTGAAGAAAGCCAGGCGCGGCAGGGGGGTAAAGAGTACCCCCAGGCGAGTAGCCATGAAACTTTGCCAACAGTTGGCAGGATCGACCCTACAGGAGATGGCGGGGATTTTTAATGTTGGCCATTACTCGACGGTGTCACAGACCATCGGTCGATTGAATCGAGAGATGGAAGATGATCATTTGATGGTTAATGATTTCAAGCTGTTAAGCGATGATTTGCAACCGTGAGCCTGCGGCCTAGGTTGGATCTTTCACTTAACGTTTGGGCCGTAAAATTGATAAGGAAACGCTGCCGTGGCAACAATCATTGATTTCCCAACTGCAGATTTCTCTGTCGGCGATATCGTTCACCATAAGCTGTTTGATTACCGTGGCGTGGTGGTTGATGTTGATTCGAAATGCCAGGCCACCGATGAGTGGTATGAGCATGTCGCCCGGTCTCGCCCACCCAGGGACAAACCCTGGTATCACGTGCTGGTCGATGGCAGTGATCATTCCACCTATGTCGCGCAGCAAAATTTAGAACCCGATGGGTTGATGACGGCGATTCATCATCCCCTGGTAGAAGAAGTTTTTGCCGGCTTAGAAAACGGCAGGTATATCAGGAAGGATCGGATTAATTAGGGTGTGCTGGTGGGCAGGGTTTGGTCCTTTGGGAAGCCAGTTTTTTTGGTGAGTGTAAGGGTTAGCTGAACAGTGCTGAAGCTTGTGTTTTATAAAAGGCTGTTTCTGTTACAGGCCGGGGCAAAACTGCCGCTAGATTTATTAGCGCCTTTATCTGGGCGCGGTGTATAGACCAACCTAAGGTTGGGCCTGTTGTGGTTTTACCGGCGATAACAGGCGAGCAGGGTTGTTCCGGCCATTTACCGGTGGTGCGGTTGACCTAAGACTAATAATAATAAGGACCCTACAGGCGTTTGTATTAAAACTGTCTGATCAAGGTTCTGCTAACGCTGCCAGTAACGACCGCTAGATTGTCGAGCTGTTGAATTAGGCAGGGACGTTATGAATCTTGGCGATAACCTGAGTACGCTTGGGCGCTAGCCGGTTCAGCACTACTTGAGTTACTAGCCCCGTGGCAGATTGCTACGGGGCTTTTTCGTTTCTATTGGTTGGTTTTTCTTCAGACTAAAAAGCTTTTACCGGGATTTGGTTGCTGGTTTTTTGGGTGTTTTGCCTTGGGAATAACCTGTCAGTTTTTGCAAGCAACTTTTGCTAAATTAGCTAATTACATTGCTATAAAAAACAGAATACAATCCGCCGCATATTGAGTCGCACTGCCCCTACCCTGGGTTGTGCTGGTGGCCCCGGGCGGGGCTGCACTCCAGACCGCTTCTATCCGAAGCGGCGGGAGTGGCTCATACAAACTGCTCGGTTTACCGATCGAGTGGGCAAAAAGAGGATAAGTATGATGACTATGAATGCATTAGCAATATTTAATATTGTAATTTTGGTTGCTTCGGCTGCAGGTTTTGCGGTCACCAATCTGTTCGGTCGCAAATGATCGAAACCAGGTTGCTAGCAGCCAAATAAATTTTTCCCCGGTAGTGTAGCGCTCTCTCCCTCTCCCCCCTTGCTGCACTATTGGGTTTTACTGAGAAGCCTCGTAAGCGAACGATTACGAGGCTTTTTTTTGCCTCGAATTTGACTATCAGGCAGGGCTAATCTGCTAAAAAAAGATGCTCATGTTGCTGGCCAACACCGTGGTTTGGTCCAGCGCCACCACCCGTTTGACGATTTGCCAGCCGAGTTTATTGTCGGCTTTGCGCAGCAGGTCGCGACGCTCGGTGGGGTGATCCACCTGAACAGTCCTGTGAAGCACATCGCCCACGACAGGGGCAGCAATCAATTCCTGATCACGGTCGAGGGAGGCGCTGAGCTTCGGGCGGACTACTGCTTCTGCAACGCCGCGATGCCTTTCTTACAGAAGATCTTATCTGAAGAGCTTCAGCACATTCCA
>JAESTY010000227.1 GCA_016763355.1 Immundisolibacteraceae bacterium | reverse complement strand
TTCAATCACATGGCCGTCGCCGTCCCGATAACCTAAATTTCCTGCTATTTTGCTCATCGTCTGTCTCCCATTATCCCTCTATGAATGGTAGCTAGAGTAGCGAATAGTTAGAGTCAACAATAGTAGTTATTGGAATAGGGGCCAGGCTGGCAGCAAACCCCTGGCTATGTCAGCTGCCAGGTCAGTGACAGGTTGTACTTGAGATCGTTTCAACTACTGGTGCCAGCTGAGTCGGATTCATACTCGTTATCGATGCCCAGTTTCAGGTCGATGCCATTGAACTGGTCAAGTTTGATCAGCCAGCCCAGACTGGTCAGGTTACGTAGTTCACCAAATTCATCGAGTTGTAACGCCAGGTTGTTGGCAAATTCTAGAGACTGCCGCGAGTTGATTTGCCAGTTGGCATCAACGCCGATCATCGTTTCTGGATTGAGGTCATCGTCCTCGCCACCAAGGGTTTGGGTGAGGCCGAGTCCCAGTCTTCCCGTCAGGCGTAAACCGGTGCGATCGATAAAGTGATAGCCACTGCCTGCGCTGACCGTGACCCGGCTATCCCAGTCCTCAAAGTCGTCCCAGTCGTAGCGACCCTGTGCAAATCGGAACCATCGACTTTGCGCTAATAGCCAGTCGTAAGTCAGCTCGGCGAAAAACTCATTTTCGTCAGTATCGCCATCGCTGGTTTCCCGTTGATAACCACTTTTCAAAAATGTATGGCGCTGCTTTGACTCGCTACGGCGCTGGTAACCCAGGCGCAGGTCGGTGTTACGACTGTTGCCAGTGGCACCGCTAAACCCAACTTCGACTCGCTGGACGATTTTGCTCAGCACAGGGGCCTGGTGTTCGCTGGCAGCTAATATTGAAAGTTCTACCGCGTTGACTGATTCAGAATTAATCGCCTGGCCAGGTGTACTAACTTGGCTCGCAAGGTCGGCCTTATTGATTTTTAAATGCCCTAACAGCGGATGCGCAAACAATATTTGGTCGGCTTTTTCACTGATAATTTGCCCTGAGATCAGGTCACCATTTTTAAGCTGTAAGACCTCGGCATTAAGGCCGGCCAGGGGCAGCACAGTTAGTAGGAAGTAGAGGGCAAAACGGGGCAATGGGTTGATCCTCATGAAATTGAAGCTGAAAACAGATGGATTCAACAGCCAATTATAAGGTTGCCAGCTGCAATCAATCACGAAGTTACTTGCCGAAACTAGTGACCCGTATCAATATGCGCAATGCCTTTGGAGGGGACAAACATGAATAGTAACGCCAGACCTTTTGCAGCCTTACATCCGGATATCGGCACCGGGCCAGTGTCGACTATGCCAGCGGTTGATCCGGCATTTTTTGAAAAAGAACGCGAGCATATTTTTCGCAAAATGTGGATCAATATGATCCTCCGCGAAGAAGACCTGCCCAACGCAGGCGACTATTTCGTGCGTGATATCGAGGTGCTCGATGTCTCGGTTATCGTGGTACGCGGCGACGACGGCAAATTGCGGGCAGTCCATAACGTCTGTCCCCACCGTGGTAATCGCCTGGTGCGCGAAGATGGCGGTAACCGTAAGGGCTTCCAGTGTGATTTTCATGGTTGGGTTTTTGATAACCAGGGTGAATTGGTGTTTGTTACCGATGAGCAGCGCTTTCATGACCTGGATAAACCTAATTTAGGCCTGGCCAAGGTGCATCTGGATACCTGGCGCGGCTTTGTCTACGTCAACCTGGAAGAGACCCCGAGTCAGACCCTGGAAGCATCGATGGCTGATTTCAATCAGGACCTGAAGCCGTTTCCGTTTGAAAACATGGTGCTAGCGGGCCGTTACCGTTACGAGGCCAAAGCCAACTGGAAAACCACCATGAATGCTTTCCAGGAGTCATATCACGCTGCCTTTGTGCACAAGCGTTCGGTGCAGCAGTGCCTTGAAGACGATGCGGATCCTTATCTGGCTAGTCATCGCATCAAATTACAGCCCAACGGCAATCAGTCTATTAGTGTGCATTTGCCACCCCACGAATTAACACCTACTGAGATGATCGCCTACGGCATGGGCGCGACCTTTACCCAGGGTGGCGATGCGGATCAGGCGGCGATTCCTGGCACGGCTCAGGAAGGCATCGAAAACTGGGCGTTTGACCTCAATATCATGTTCCCGTTTTCGCGTATTAATGTTGGTGCAGGCTGGTATTACGTCGATGCTTTTTGGCCGATTACCCACGACCGCACGGTCTATGAGTTGGCGTTCTATTTCCCCATACCCACCAGTGCCGGGGCAATGATCAGCCAGGAATACAGCAAGATTGTGCTGCGAGATCTGTCCCGTGAGGACCTGTTTACTAATGAGGTGACTCATAACGCGCTGCGTTCTGGAGCGATTAAGTCGATCCAGCTGTCGGATCAGGAAATTGCGGTGCGCCATCAATATGAGAAGGTCACCGAATTTTGTGGCACCGAGTCGGCGGGTGATGACCATGAGTAGTGGATTACCGGAAAATTTTAAACACCTGGAGCCCTATCAGGGCTGGGCGCATTCCACCGAGGATGGCCGAATGCGCCAGCGTCTTGAGGCAACCATGGATGAGATCACCGACTATTACCGCGCGCTGTTGCCAGAGGTCAATAATATTGCCAATCACCTGCAGCAGTGGCCGCTGGATGCAATTCCAGCGGCGCAGAAACCACTGCTTTTTATGGCGTTGATGTTTATGGAAACCGCCATGTGCGTAGAGTTTTTTCACGAGCCCGACGTACCAGAAGCATTAGGTGCTGAACATATAGAAATTTACGCGGGCCGGGCAGAACAATTAGTGAATCAATCTGGCTAAAAAAGCAGCAAAAATAACTCGAGCTGCTGCGGCAGTAACGGGATTCCTGGAGGGGGAGAGTCATGGATTACAAGGTTATCGATGCGGACGGACATATTCTGGAACCACGCAATTTGTGGGAGGAATACGGCGAAGCTAAATATCGTGATCGCCTGCCGCGGATAGAAATGCGCAACGGCAAGGAAGTGTTCCGTGTCGATCAGGATAATGTGGTCGATACCGGGTTTGGGCTTGGTTTTATTGGTGCCATGGGTAGTCGGGATGAAGGTGGCACCTTCACCAATACCGGTGCCTATGAAACTGGCCGCGAAGGCGGCTGGAATCCCCATGCCCGGATTGTCGATATGGATCGGGAAGGTATCGACGCGGCATTTCTTTATCCCACCCTGGGTCTGTTCATGAGTCCGGTTAAAGACCCTGATCTAGCCGCCGCTGGGGCGCGCGCTTACAACCGTTGGCTAGCAGATTACTGTGGTGAATACCCCGAGCGGCTGTTTGGCATCGCCATGATTCCGTTGCAATCGGTAGAGCATGCCATCGCTGAGATGGAGTTTGCTCAGCAGCAATTGGGTTTTCGCGCCGGGTTCATTCGCCCCAATCCACAGAACGACCGCTACCTGCACGATCCCTACTACTACCCATTGTGGGAAGCGGCTGAAGCCAATGGTTTTGCCTTTGGAATTCATGAAGGCGCAGCCGGTGGCCAACCAACATTGGGGGTGGAGCGTTTCGATAGCTTTGCGGTGCGTCACCTGGTCAGTCACACCTTTGAAATGATGGCGGCAGCTGCCAGCGTGATCATGTGCGGAGTTTGTGAGAAATATCCCAACCTGCGCTTTGGGTTTATGGAAGCCAGCGGCGGCTGGATGGCCGGATGGCTCGATCGGATGGATCGTCACTACACCGATAAGGGCATGAACGACACGGTGATTACTGACTTGCCCAGCAACATCTTTCGGCGTCAGTGTTTCATTGCTTTTGAGCCGGTGGAAAAATCCCTGGTTGCGGTAGCTGAGTATATTGGTCAGCAAAATATTCTTTGGGCAACTGACTATCCCCATCCAGATGGTTTCTGGAATGCTGCCCGGCAGATTCAACAGATGGGTCTGCCTGAACCCGTGTTGGCAGACATCATGGCTACCGGCGCTAAGCGCCTATACGGCTTGAGTTAACCTGCTTAGGTTTTGTTATCGGTAGTGCTGAGAATATCGCTCAGGTCAGAGTAGTTAACGGGAACACTGGTGGCCGGCTGGTCGAAAAGGTCGGCTAGTAGCTGAGCAGAGACCAGGCCAAAAGCTGGCCCTTAAATTGACCATCGAGTATTAGTTTGAGGCGACCTGAGCTGGTGGGTTTTTACCAGCTCAGGACTGATTTAATCCAGTTTAATCTGGGCTATTCATGCGTTCAATGCGCATCTGTTCGATCGCATAGGCAGCTTTGATCTCTTCCATCACCGAATCCACATCGGCGTTGGTTTCGTCGGCTTGAAATAGTCCAGTGAGGGTTGATTCGGGGTGCAGTTCGCCGGCTTTGTAGAGTTCCCAAATCTCTTCGGCGTAGAGTTTGCCCTTAAGTTCGCGGGCATAGCGGCCATAGAAGCGGGTGATGTTATTTACATCCCGCTCCAGCATGGATTGGGCATGGTTATTGGCCGCAGCGTCTACCGCCTGGGGCAGATCGATAACCACCGGTCCTTCATCATCGACCAACACATTAAATTCCGATAAATCGCCATGCACCAGTCCCGCGCAGAGCATGCGCACTATGGCGTGCATCATCACCGAATGGTCTCGTAAGGCTGTTTCTTTGTCGGGCCGGGTATCCGATAGTCGGGGCGCGACCTCACCGTCGTTGGTGGTTACCAGCTCCATCAGCAAAACACCGTCCAGGCAAAAGAAGGGTTTTGGTACCCGCACACCGACTTCATCGAGTTTTTTTAGCGCCTCGACCTCGGCGTTGTGCCAGCTCTCTTCGACCTGGCGGCGACCAAAATCGGTGCCCTTTTTCATCGCCCGAGCTTTGCGGGTGTTGCGTACCTTTCGACCTTCCTGATATTGCACCGCCTGTTTAAAACTGCGGGTTTCCTTATCCTTATAAATTTTGGCGCAGCGCAGTTCTTCGCCGCAGCGCACCACGTAAACATCTGCTTCCTTGCCACTCATCAAACGGTTGACGACCTCATCAATAAGGCCATCCTCAACCAGGTCAGAGAGCTGTTCCGGTGTTTTCATGAAGGTTTTTTTTACTCGTGAATTCGGGATCAAAACTGGGAAAAGTATCAAGCTCGGGCTAATCGTCGATTTTAGCTGATTAACAATGCCTTCACTACCTTAGCTACAGCGTCCTGGTTAACCCAGAACTGTAGTTTTGACCTACTTTGATCAGCTACTTAATTTATCCAGGGTTAATGCAAGTCAATGTAAAGTGGAACTGGAGAATAATTTAACCTGGGGGGAGGTGATGGACATGCAAACAGTTAATTTTCAACACAAGGTGGCGCTGGTTACCGGCGCAGGGTCGGGCATCGGCCAGGCCACGGCGCTAGCATTTGCGCGCGGTGGCGCGCAGGTGGTGGTTAATGACATTAATCCACGGGGCGGCGCGGAGACTGTGGATCAAATTAAACAGTTGGGTGGCCAGGCGCTGTTTGTCCAGGCAGACGTGGCCAGTGCCGAGCAGGTCGAGTCGTTAATCGCCCAAACTATTTCAGCTTACGGACAACTAGATTTTGCCTGTAACAACGCGGGTATGGGTGGGGTGCCCGCGAAAACCGCCGACTGTACCGAGCAGGATTGGGACCGAGAAACCGGAGTGATGTTCAAAGGTGTCTGGCTCTGCATGAAATATGAACTGCAGCAGATGCTGCGCGCAGGGGGTGGCGCTATCGTTAATATCGCCTCAGTAGCCGGCCAGGTCGGTTATGAAAATGTCTCGCCGACCCTGTCGGCCTGTAAATTCGGCGTGATTGGTCTGACCAAAACCGCAGCACTGGAATATGCCCAGCAGAACATTCGGGTTAATGCAGTCTGCCCCGGCACCACTTTAAGCCAGCAGATAGTGGCGGTGGGTGAACAGCATCCGGGTCTGATTGAGGCCCAGGAGGCACTCCATCCAATGGGCCGACTCGGTGCGCCCAGTGAAATTGCCGATGCGGTTACCTGGCTCTGTTCGGCCGGATCAACCTTTGTCACCGGCCAGACGGTGACCGTCGATGGTGGTTACACTGCGCAGTGAGTAGTTTGATGATTAACAGAGGTGGCTGCAAAGACCACTATTAAATAATTAAATGGATATCTGGGGATATCTGGGGATATTGGGGAGGGTCGTAGATGGCAATTTTAGTAACCGGCGGTACCGGTTTTATCGGCTCCGCAGTGGTGCGTGAACTGCTGGCCGAAGGCAAGCATGAGGTCACCGTGTTTCATGTCAGCGGTGCCACCTGGCGGTTGGCGGATGTGGCCGATCAGGTGACTTTTATTCAGGGCAACCTGGGTAATATGAGCCACGTGATGGAGGCGGTTAAACAGTCCCGACCTGAGGCGATATACCACCTGGGTGCCATGCTGTCGGTGGCATCAGACCTGGACCCAGCGGCGGCGATGCAGGCCAACGTCAACGGTACCTTTAATGTCTTTGAAGCAGCTCGCTTGCTTGATGTTCGCCAGGTACTGTTTGCCAGCAGTATCGGTACCTATGGTGCAGATGTTGCCGGTGATCAGCTTGATGACCTGAGTATGCAGCGGCCGCTATCTTTTTACGGCTCGGCCAAGCTATTCGGTGAAAATATGGGTAATTTTTACCGTAATCGTTATGGTCTCGATTATCGCGGTATTCGTTTTCCCGGTATTGCCGGTGCCGGGGTACGTACCCCTGGGGCGGCGCAATTTCATTCCTGGATGGTCGAGGAGAGTGCCAACGGCAGACCCTATGTGGTCGGTGCCGCAGAACATACGCGGGTGCCGATTGTTTATGTAAAAGATTGCGCCCGTGGGGTGATTCAGCTGAGCCGTGCGCCGGTCGAAGGGCTGAAAAAGTTCAACTATTTAATTAACGGCGTGCCGCCAACTCCAACCGCCGCAGAGCTGGCAGAAACTGTGCGGGCGCGGATTAGTGACGCGCAGATCAGTTTTAACCCGGACCCGCAGCGCCAACGTTTTCTGGATGAGATGATCAAACCGATTGATGACCGCTTTGCCCGCGACGAATGGGGCTGGAATCCTCAATACGATTTACAGCAGTGGATTGATGATTTTTTGCTGGAATTACAGACCCACCCTGAGCGTTATCCTTAAGTAAAATTACTGCCAAATTCTGATGATGAATTGAGTCGGGGAAATTCCCCTTCAGGCAGCGGCTGACCGAGAAAATCACAAAGTGGTTGCCAGCCTTGCTTGACCTCAAACTCTAGCAGTCGGTCTGCAGCTATGTATTTGCGCACTGCGTCATTGTGCTGTTCGTAGACCGAAATGCAGTAGTCCCGGTCTGCAGTGTTATTGTTAAAAGTACCTGCCGAAATACTCGCTCGGGCACAGATGATCTGTTCGATCACTTCCTGTGGGGTGTCCGGCGGTAACTGGGGTTCGGTAGCACCATCAGGGAAAGCACCGCTAATGGCGGTGAAAATGGTTGATGAAATACTCTGCCACCATTTTTCAGGGTCACGTAGCGTGAGTAAAATTTTTGCCTCTGGATAGTAGTCGGCCAGTTCGCGCCAGAAATAGGTGGCGGGCCAATCCGTGATTGAGCGGTAGCCCTCAAACAGGGCAGGCCAGTCGGCCGGCTGGCCGTTGATCATGTCGGTCCAGGTGTTGGCGTGACCGGGATGCTGAAACAGCTCCATCATGTGATAACAGTTGTCATAGCCGAGTTTGCCCAGCGCGGCTTTTACCGAAAGGGTGCCAGTACGGCCAAAGCCTGCGCAGATCACATCAATAGACATCGGTAGCTCCAGTGGGGTCGACACGCTGTTGAAGGGCATTGATCGGGGGTGCCATTCAGTCAGAAGTTGTTGTTTTGGTGGTTTTAAAATTTAAGATTTTTTATTATTTATGTATTTAATTAGTTTCATGATGCTATACCGAAAATCGTTTCGATAGGTATCGATTTGTTTACCCAATATGGATTGGCCAACTTTGTCTGTTAAGTTGGCAGCTATGAAAATTTCATAAATTTAACTATTCATCGATGTTCAGGATATTGTCTTTACTGCCATGTCAGCGCTGACCAAATTATTCGGGTTAATTAAGCAGAAATCGCCGTTATGGTTGATGACTTCTCTATTGTTGGCGTCAGCAGGCGCGGGCGCAGTCGATCAGCAAACTCAGCAGCAACGACTTAAATTTAGCGCTGCCGAACAGGCGTTTTCGGTTGGTCGACTTACTGAATATCGCCAACTGGCCGGAGAATTAACCGACTATCCGCTCTACCCCTACCTGCGTTACCAGCGACTGCGCAAAAACCTGGCACCGGCAAAGTACGGCGAAGTTAAACAATTCCTCCGTGAATATGGTCATTTACCAGTTGCAAACCGCCTCCGAGACCAGTGGCTCCATCAGCTGGCCCAGCGCCGTCAGTGGCGCCGGTTTGCGGCGGCTTACCGACCAACGGCGTCGGTTAAGTTGCAATGCCATTACTACCGCTCACTGCTAGAAACCGGTGACCGGAAAGCGGCCTGGCAGGGCGCAGAAAAGCTCTGGTTGCATGGTCGTTCGCAGCCCAGGGCGTGTGATCAGCTGTTTAACAGTTGGCGCCACAGCAATGATTTTAACGCCGATCGGGTCTGGCAACGGCTACAGCTGAGCCTTGATCGAGCCAACACCAGCCTGGCCCGCTATCTGGTTAGCCTATTGCCCAAATCTGAACAGCCGATTGGCACCCGGCTAATCCAGGTGCATCGCAAACCTGAGTCGGTAGCAAGCTGTGATCTCTGGCAACAGGCCGATTTGGCAACCGTTGCCGCCCATGGCATTCGAAGACTAGCGCGCCAAAACCCGGCGCAGGCGAGTCAACTCTGGCAAACCCGTCAGCGCCATCTGCAGTTAAATCAGGCCGAACAGTTAAAGACCCTTTCGCGGCTAGGGCTAGAACTGGCGCTGGATGGTACTAACACCGCCGGGGACTTTCTGGATGCACTACCACCAGCTGCCCTTGATGACACATTGGCGGAATGGCGCATGCGCTGGGCGCTTGGCCAGGGCCACTGGGATCAATTGTTGCGCTGGTATCCGCAGCTTAATAAGACCCCCAGAAACTCCAGCCGCTGGCGTTATTGGCAGAGCCAGGCACTGCAGGCAACCGGCCGCCAGAGCCAGGCTGACAGTCTGTTGACCAGTTTGGCTACCGAACGTGACTATTACGGCTTTTTGGCTGCTGATCAGCTCAACCTGCCCTATAGCTTTCAGCAGCGGCCGATTCCAGCCACTGCGGATCAACTCGCCGAACTGGAGACACAGCCAACCATCGCCCGTATTATTGAATTGCGTCATTTCGGCCGCGAAACCGACGCCCGCCGCGAATGGCGGGATTATATTGATGGTCAGCCTGCAGCAGGCAAGGCGTTGGTCGCCAAACTAGCCCAGCAGTGGCAGTGGCACCACATGGCGGTGTTAACCGCGGCTGCGGCAAAATCCTGGCATGATCTCGACCTGAGGTTTCCGGTGGTTTATGGCGACCTGATCGCCAAACAGGCAGCGGTGCAGAAGTTGCCGCCAGCGCTAGTGCTAGGTCTGGTGCGCCGAGAGAGTCTGTTTGATCCCGAGGCCCGCTCCGCGGTCGGTGCCCGTGGCCTGATGCAGTTGATGCCCGCCACCGCACGCAAAGTGGCTCATAGTCGCCAGGAACGCCGATTCGCCACTCGTAAGCTTTATCAACCGGCACTTAACCTTCGTTATGGCACCCACTACCTGCGCCAGATGATCGATAAATACCAGGGTGACAAGGTGCTGGCGCTGGCCGCCTATAACGGTGGCCCTAGAAACGTAAAACGCTGGCTAAAAAACCGATCCAACGTATCCGCAGCACTCTGGATTGAAATGATTACCTACGGTGAGACCCGTGAATATGTTCAGGCGGTGCTCAGTTATGCGATTATCTATCGCCAGCTCGCAGGTGGTCCGCCACAGAGGCTGGCTCAATTAGCACCGGCGGTGAACCAGTTGATGTCAGTAACGCCTGAGGCTGGTGGTTTGCTCAAGGCCGGCGTAACAGACCAATGTCACTTTACCGGGAGTCAGGTGGCAACAAAATAACGTTGAGAACATTTTGGGGGGGAGCGATGAAATTTGGACTACTACACCTGTTTGAAAGCGCCGGGGATAGAGGCGAGCGGCAGATGCTTGATGAACAGATCGAATTGATGCAAGCCGCCGAGACCTATGGTTTTGATTCGGTCTGGACCGCTGAGCACCATTTCAGTGAATACGGCTTCTGTGCTTCACCCGCGCTGGCACTGGCTGCGGTGGCAAAAAGCACTAGCAAGGTTCGGCTCTGTAGCGGGGTGGTTGTCTTGCCGTTTCATAACCCGATCCGGGTCGCCGAAGAATTCGCCATGCTTGACCTGCTCACCGATGGTCGGATTGAGCTCGGTGTTGGCCGAGG
>JAESTY010000226.1 GCA_016763355.1 Immundisolibacteraceae bacterium | reverse complement strand
TGTGGTGCTGATCTGATCGGCTATTACGCCCCACATGAAGGTTCCAGCACATTGGCCTATGGCATATACAATGTGGCGAGCCTTGCGGCAGAAATTTAAGAAGGCATTGATTGAGCCGTCGTCCTGGCGGATTACCAGCACTTCATCTTCGCCCATGAAGGTGCGCATGAAATCGCCGGGTTCGGGTATCTGTGACTCGTGGGCCAGGAAAAGCCAGCAGCGCGCATAAATACGTTCCATCTCTAGTTCGTATAGATCTGGGTCAGTGAAGATTTTCTTCGATTGGCGCCCGGTTCGGGTGTCGACCAGGTGGCTCAGGTCTCTCATTATTATCAGCTCCCGTTACTTGCTCTGTGCCGTCATTGATTGGGTTATGGATCGGGTCAGTGATTGGGTCATTGACCGGGCCTTGCGGCGGTTTGCGTAAAGGAGTAATGCAAATTTGCTGCCAATGGTGGGTTTTCTATTAACTCATTGATAATTATTAAATAAAGCTGTTTTTTGTTGGTAGTTGCCTGTCTGAAGGGTTGTCAACAAGTGACGTTTATGTAGGTTGTAGGTATATTTTTAGTCTGATTGAGACAAAATTGTCTAATTGTTTGAGGTGTGTCTGATGGTGAATTCTGATAATTCTGAGCAAAACCGACAGAACGAGCAGCGCCGCGAGCGGTTGTTGAATCTGATCGACCTGAATCCTGAAAAAGGTCATATCAGCTGGGCCGGCCGCCGTGCCGTGTTGATGCGCGGTGATACTTTTGCCGGGCAACGGGCTGAATTACTGGAAGTGCTGGGTGTCGATAAAACCCGTAGTCTTTATTCCCGGTTGGGATATGCAGATGGCACCCGAGACGCGGCGCTAGCGCAACAGGAGCGGCCTGGTTCGGCATTTCGAGATGCCTTTCTGGTAGGTCCGGATATGCATGCCATGTCGGGGATGGCTGCAGTGGAAACTATTGCTATCGATATTGATCGCGAAGGTGGCGGTTTTTATGGTGAATTTTTAGCCCATGATTCAATCGAGGCTGCTGTACATAAGCAGGCACGTGGCATGTCACCGGAGCCTGTGTGCTGGATGCAAAGTGGTTATGCTAGTGGCTTTTCTAGCGCCTTTATGGGCTCACCGATGCTGTTTCGAGAAGTGGAATGTGCGGCCATGGGCCATGATGCCTGCCGGTTGATTGGCAAGCCGCTAAAACAGTGGCAACAGCAGGATCCGGGAGCCCGTTACTATCATCCACAGGACTTTGTTAACCGGTTTGACCTGGCCGAATCCGCCGCAGCAGATAACCGCTCAATCGAGCAGCAGCTGGTCGGAATATCGGCTGGTTTTTCATTGACGATGAAACGTCTCGAGAAGGTTGCGCCCACCAGCGCCACCGTGTTGCTGTTGGGTGAAACTGGCGTCGGCAAGGAGGTGTTTGCGAAAACCTTACATCGCTTGGGCAACCGGCAGGCCGGGCCGTTTATTGGTGTTAACTGTGCGGCTCTGCCTGCGGAGCTGGTGGAGTCAGAACTGTTTGGGGTTGAACGCGGTGGTTTTACCGGTGCGGTTGCTACTCGGGCCGGTCGTTTCGAACGCGCCGATGGCGGCACCCTGTTCCTCGATGAGGTTGGTAGCCTTAGCTATTCGGCTCAGGGCAAGTTATTACGGGTACTGCAGGAGCGCGAAATTGAGCGCGTGGGTGGTAGTGAATCGATTCGCGTCGATGTGCGGGTGGTTGCGGCCACCAATGTTGATTTGCAGCAGGCGGTTGAGGATGGTCGTTTCCGCCGGGATCTTTATTATCGATTGAGCGTGTTTCCGTTACGAATACCGCCTTTGCGAGAGCGTCAGGATGATATCCCGTTATTGATGGAATTTTTTCGGCAGAAATATGTTCAGCGTCATCAGTTGATAGTCGATGGCTTTACCCAGCAGGCAGTGGTAGGCCTGATGCAGTATGAATTTCCCGGTAACATCCGCGAGCTGGAAAACATGGTTGAACGCGGGGTTATTTTGGCGATTGAAGGGCAGCTGATCAGTTTGCAGGATATGCTGGGTGAGGCAGAGCTGCAACAGGGGGGGTCATCATCGTTGTTGAAGGGTTTGGATTATGCTGATTCTACCGACGGATTATTGTTGAAACTGATGCGGCATCGCGAACAGGCAGAGGGGGCAGAGTTGCCCACATTAGCTGAACTGGAGCAGGCTTTGGTACGGATGGCGATGGAACAGGCGGGTGGTAATCAGGCAGCAGCAGCGCGGATGATCGGTCTGACTCGCCGCCAGTTGGCCTATCGGGTAGCGCAACAAAGGAGTCAGTGAGCCAGCCCCTGGGGTTTGTTTCACCGGGACTACTGCGACGATTGAATACACAGTTTACTGAGTCAGCCGATAAATAATCATGCAAATTGTTGCCATTCATAATATCGAATCTGGGGTTGGTAAAACCTCTACCGCGGTCAATCTGGCATGGATAGCCGCGAAGAATGGCCTGCGAACCTTGCTGTGGGACCTTAACTCGCGGGCAGAAGCCGGCCTGTTTCTGGGGGCTAATAGTGATCCAAATACCCGAATGAGTAATGAGCTGGCAGGTCGAGTCACGCTGGCCGACCAGATAATCGGTAGTGATTATGAAAACCTTGCTGTGGTTCCTGGGCGCTGGGCTTACCGCAATTTAGAACAGCTAATAAACGGCGCCGCTGATCCGCGGCGGGTGGTTAAATCTCTGCTCAAGCCGTTGGCAGATGAATATGACCTGGTGGTGCTTGATTGTCCTGCGGATGAACCTGAGCTTGCCGATAGCGTGCTAGCAGCAGCAGAAATTATTCTGGTGCCGTTAATACCCGGGCCCCAAGCCCTCGACGGTTGGCAACATGTGCTGGATATCTGCCGTAACAGCCGGTTACCGGTTAGTAGTATTTATCCGTTTTTAAACATGATTGATTACCGTATTCAACTTCATCGTGAATGGCTAGTCGTTGCGCCAGCAGAGCTGCCCAGACTTTTCAGTGCCTATATCCCATTTGCGCACGCGGTCGAGCGGATGAGCATTACCCGCCAGCCAGTGGCTGAATCTGATGCCACTGATCGGGTGGCTGATGCTTATCAGGCCTTGTGGCAGGAGCTTAAACGGCACCTTGATGAGCCGGTCAGCGATTCCTGATTGGACTGAGCTAAATCAAGAAACTGCTCGTGGTCTAGTCGATGATGGAATTGTTGGTTTAGGAGGTAAGTGAGTAATGGAAATTACCCCAGTGTCGACTATTTTGATGCCAGTTGATTTTTCCGTCACTTCGCTAACCGCTCTTGCTCACGCTGAGGAGTTGGCTCATCGCTACCAGGCCAAGTTGCTGCTGTTGTATGTGGTGGAATCGGTAGTTGCGCCGATGGAATTTAACGCGGCAGCGATTATTGAAGTGAACCGCATTGAACATGCCGACAAAAGATTAGAGCAGCTATGCCGCAACGAAATTCGTAACGACCTGGATGTGGCCACAGAAATTACGGAAGGTGAGCCGGCGTTAGCAATTGTTCGCGTAGCTCAGCAGGAAAGAGCCGATTTAATTGTGATGGGAACTCATGGTCATTCCGGGTTTCGACACCTGGTTTTAGGCAGCAGAGCCGAGCGGGTCGTGCGTCAGGCAGGTTGCCCAGTGCTGACGGTAGGACCGGGTGGCTGCTGAATTAAAGTAGGCGTTAATTTCATCTTGTGAGGTTCTGATGCCAAAAGTAACGATCAAAAATATACTCGCACCGGTCGATTTTTCTGATCCAGGATTGAAGGCACTCACCCACGCCGCACAAATGGCCAAGCTGTTTGATGCAACTGTATCGCTGGCTTATGTCATAGAACCATCACCGATGCCGGCTGAAATTAGCATGGCAATCACCATCGACCCAGATATAGAAGAGCGGGCACTAGAGCGGTTAGCGCAGCTCAGCGAAACCTATCTTGGCGGCTGTCATGTGGAGACTCCGATTATTCTCCATGGCCATGCGGGAACTGAGTTGGTGAAGTGTGCCTCCACTCAGGCCAGCGACCTGATTGTTATTGGCACCCACGGTTATACCGGCCTGATGCATATGCTGCTAGGTAGCACAGCCGAGTATGTTGTCCGTAGTGCAGGCTGCCCGGTGCTTACCGTACGATATGAAAGTGAGTAGGGGTTTGTGCCGAACCTAAATTAGGTGTGGTTTTTTTATTAGAAACTTCTTTATTAATTAAATCTTATATTTAACTTCTTAAATAAATAACTATATAAAACATTTGGTTGTGGCTGCTAATCTTTCTCTGTTTTACGGGCGCTTTGACCGGCGTTTTTTTAGTTTTAACTTTCAACCAAAGTTGAGGTATAACCACCCCGGGTTTTCTGTTCGTGGCTGGCTATTATTGCAGTAGCGTTCAGCTAGACAGCTATTTTCACATTGAATAAAAAAATATTTTGGGAGTGACTAAGACAGATGAACAGCAAATGGACGAGCGGTTTTATGATTGCGGCTTTTGGTGTTGTTATGGCTGCGCCGGTTATAGCGGATGAAGGTTATTACATAGCGATCGGAGCGGGCACTACTGAAGCCGACGATACTTGTGATGAGCTTGTCGGGGTGGGCTTTGCTGGTAGTTGTGATGACAGGGACCGCGGCTGGAAAGTGGTTGGCGGCTATCAGATTGACGAGAATTTTGGTGTGGAAGTTTTTTACGCCGATCTTGGTAAGGCCGATGCGGTTGGTACTATTGGTGCTACCCCAGCGACTGCTGATGTCGACCTTGATGGGTTTGGGGTTTCATTGACTGGTACTTTGCCGCTGACGGAACAGCTGAGCTTGCTGGGCCGAGTGGGTATGTATCGTTGGGATGCTAACGGTAGTGCGAGTCTAGGCGCTGTATCAGTCAGTGCGAATGACGACGGAACTGATTTGACCTATGGTGTTGGTATTCAGTATTCCTTTACCGACCATCTTGGGCTTCGGGTCGAGTGGGAGCGTTTTGAGGAAGTGGCTGATGATGATGTGCAGCTGATCTCTGCGAGCGTGGTCTGGGCGTTCTGATAGCAGTTATGTCTGATAATAAAACGTTTATTTAAGTACTAAATTAAAGTTAAGTAACATGTTAATCCCGGCCTAAGTGCCGGGATTTTTTTGTCTGAGATTTACTCGTTGGTTTTGACTTGTTTGGTGCGGATTGACATGTAAAACTCCCTAGCAAATAAGGGGGAAGGCAATGGCAACAGGTAACGCAGGACGCGTGAGGTTTTGTCAGGTTGGCGTAGCATTTTTTTTAATGTTTGGCGCTGTGCCGGGAATTGGTTTTGCTAATGCTCAGGGTGCTGCACCGATTACCGTGGTGCAGGTGCAAATGGCCAGGTTGCAGTCGCAGATAAAACTCAGTGGCACGGTTGAGGCACGTCGTCATAGCGTGCTTTCAGCGGAGGTGGCAGGTTTAGTCAGTGAATTGCTGGTCGACGAAGGTGACCAGGTGGTCGCGGGTGACCCTCTGTTGCGACTACGTGCTCAACCTAGTGAATTGATGCTTTCTTTTGTGCAAGCGGGCCGGCGTCGAGCCGAGGCTGACGTCAAGCTGGGCCGACTGAAAGAGCAGCGTCAAAGCGAGTTGTTGCAGTCGCAGGCTGCGGCTCAGGGTAGTTATGACCTGGCTGAGGCTGAGCTCAATCGGGCGATAGCCGACCGAGCCGCCGCCCAGGCCAGTGTCGCCAGGGCCGAAGATGATCTAGAGCGCCATCTGTTAAAAGCCCCCTTCGGTGGGGTGATCAGTCGTAAACAGACCGAGCTTGGCAGTTGGGTTCGCCCCGGTGATCCATTGCTGGAGCTACATGAATTAGCCGTGTTACGACTGACAGCGCCCCTGCCTCAACGCTATTTCAACCTGGTTGATGAAGGCACTGAAGTGCAGCTGCAATTTCATGCCCTGCCGGGTGAAACAGTTAGCGCCACCATCAGTCGAAAAGTGACTGCGGCCAACCCTATTAGCCGCACCTTTCCGTTGTTAATTGATCTTGCCAACCCGGATGGCCGTTTAGCGCCGGGCATGTCGGTTGATATCACTGTGCAGTTAACAGGTGGAAGCACTGAGGTTTTGCAGGTGCCGGTGGATGCTCTGGTGCGCCAGGCCGATGGTTCGGTTTTGCTCTGGAAGGTGATCGCAAAGGCAGAGCAGTTGCAGGTAGTGCCGGCGCCAATTGAGCTGGGTCGCAGCCACGGTGGGTTTGTGGAGATCACTTCAGGGCCTATTGCTGCTGGAGATCGGGTGGTGGAGCAGGGTAATGAGCGCATGCGTCCTGGTTTACCGGTGCGAATTCTCGCGGAGCATTAGCAGGGGACAGAGCGATGTTTCGAACGGCAATTAATAACGGTGTAGTGGTGGCGGTAGCCGCGCTGGTGGTGACAGTGCTGGGATTGGTGTCGATTTTTCGGGTGCCGATTCAGATGATTCCCGACATGGATATGACCACGTTGACGGTTGAGACGGCCTGGCCTGGTGCGACACCACAGGATGTCGAGCGTGAAATTATTGTTGAGCAGGAAGAGTTCCTGCGTACGCTGCCTAACCTGCAAAAAATGACTTCACTGGCCAACACCGGCATGGCAGTGGTGGAGCTGGAATTTGCCCTGGGCACCGATATTAACGAGGTGCTGGTTCGTACTAACAATGCTCTGTCTCAGGTCGATGATTACCCGGCTAATGTGGATCAGCCACGTATTCTTACCTCGGCGTTTTCCGATAACTGGTTTATTTTTTATATTGTGGAACCGGCCGAGGGCAACCCGCTTTGCATTGATATTCAGCATCAGCTCGATTATCTGGAAGATCATGTCAAAACCGCTATCGAGCGGGTCGCCGGGGTTTCAGAGGTGCGCATTGATGGTGGCATGAATCGCCAGGTGCGTATCTATATAGACCCGGCCAGGCTCGCTCAGCGCAAAATCACCTTAACTGAATTTCGTCAGGCGCTGCTGCGCCGTAATCGGGATGTGTCCGGGGGTGATCTGGATGCGGGCAAGCGCCGGTATCTAGTGCGTACCCTGGGTCGGTTTGAGTCGATAGAGGAGATTGAAAATAGTGTTATTGCTCGCCGCGACGGTGAGCTAATTTACATGCGCGACCTGGGTTACGCCGAACTAACCGTTGCTGAGCAGCGCAACGAATCGCGCTACAACGGCAAACCGG
>JAESTY010000022.1 GCA_016763355.1 Immundisolibacteraceae bacterium | reverse complement strand
GAAAAGCTGAGGCGGACGTTTACCTTGGAATGAGTGCTGACCTGGTTCACCCCGGACATATCAACATTATTAACGAGGCGGCCTAACTCGGTGACGTAACCATTGGCCTGCTCAACGATAGTGCCATTGCAAGCTATAAACGCATTCCTTATATGACCTATGAACAACGGAAGCTCGTCATTGAGAACATTAAGGGAGTCGCGGCGGTCATCGAACAGACCACTCTCGATTACCGACAAAACCTGAATCAGCTTAAGCCTAGGTATGTAGTCCACGGTGACGACTGGCGCGAAGGTGTACAACAGAAAACTCGGCAACAGGTGATTGATACGCTGGCTCAATGGGGAGGAGAACTGGTCGAGGTGAGCTACACCCAAGGCATTTCGTCTTCACAAATCAAGGAAGAGATCAAACGGGTAGGAACGACACCAAACACTCGACTGTCAATGTTAAAGCGTTTGCTAATGGTTAAAGATATCGTGCGTGTCAATGAAGTACATCATGGCCTTAGCGGTCTAATTACTGAGAATGCCGTTGCCACTAGAGACGGCCGCCCGGTACATTTTGATGCGATGTGGTCAAGTAGCCTTACTGACTCTACGGCTAAAGGAAAACCAGATATCGAGGCCGTAGATATGACCTCTAGAATGCAATCGGTCAATGATATTTTTGACGTCACCACGCTGCCATTAATTTTTGATGCTGATACCGGTGGCAGAGTTGAACATTTCCGTTTTACTGTCCGTTCGCTCGAGCGCCTAGGGGTATCTGCACTGGTAATCGAAGATAAAACCGGCTTGAAACGAAACTCTCAGTTTGGCACTGAGGTATCTCAGACCCAGGATAGTATAGAAAATTTCCAGATAAAAATTGCCGCCGGGAAAGACGCGCAGGTCACTACTGACTTCATGATCGTTGCGCGAATTGAAAGCCTGATCCTTAATTTAGGTATGGAGGACGCGCTAAATCGTGCAGCCGCCTACATAGCTGCCGGAGCAGATGTGATTATGATTCATAGTCGCCAGCAACGTCCCGACGAAATTTTTGAATTGTGCCAGCGTTACCACCAGGCCCCATCGACAGTGCCATTAATGGTAGTACCGTCCAGTTTTAACTCGGTCACCGAGGAAGAATGGATAAACCGTGGAGTGAGTATTGTCACTTATGCTAACCACATGCTCAGATCCGCTTACCCAGCAATGAAAAAGGTGGCCGAATCAATTCTGCACCACGGCCGCGCATTAGAGGCAGACCCGGACTGTATGCCAATAAAGGAGATACTTGAACTCATTCCAGGAGACCAGTAATGGTCAATCCGGCTTATCTATTCGCCACTCTGAGGGAGCTTGGTATTGATTTTTTCACAGGAGTCCCAGACTCACTGTTGAAAAATATGTGCGCGTATCTGGAAGATCACTGTGATGAAGGGCAACATATTGTGGCGGCCAATGAAGGTAGTGCCCTTGCGCTGGGAATTGGTTATCACCTGGCAAGCGGCAAACTGCCCCTAATTTATTTGCAGAATTCTGGCATCGGTAATCTCGTTAATCCACTGCTCTCGTTAGCAGACCCGCAGGTCTATTCCATACCGCTAATTCTATTAATTGGCTGGCGTGGACATGCAGATATTGCTGATGAGCCACAGCACGCCAAGCAGGGCCGAATCACCACTAGCTTGCTTGATACCCTGGAGCTGCCCTATGAGATTATTACCGAGAGAACGGAAGATCCCGAGGCGGCAAAATTAATTTCAGGCTTGATCGCTACAGCACAGCGCGAAAACAGGCCTTGCGCCCTACTCGCCACCAAAAATGCCCTTAGCGATTATCAATTAGCTAAAAATACTGGCTCAAATTACAACCTGGCTCGAGAGCAGGCCATTGACCTGGTGCTGGCCGGCCTTAAAACGGAAGACGCAGTAGTTTCAACAACCGGATTTGCATCCCGCGAACTTTTTGAACTCAGATCCTCTCGCAACAGCGGCCATCGACAAGATTTCCTGACAGTCGGCGGCATGGGACATGCGAATCAAATAGCACTGGGGATTGCGCTAGCGCAACCAGAACGCCAGGTTTATTGCCTTGATGGAGATGGCGCCTTTATTATGCATATGGGTGGCAGCGCTACTTGTGCTTCTAGCAACGCCAAAAACTTTAAACACATTGTGCTCAACAACGGCGTGCACGACTCAGTTGGCGGACAACCTACTACTGCCGGTGACATCAATGTAGAAAAAATTGCTAGTGCGTTGGGTTACAGGTGGAGCGCGTCGGCAAACTCTCCGGAGGCTGTTAATAGTTGCCTAGCAACACTACAGAACCAACCGGGCCCGGCCTTATTAGAGATAAAAATCAAACCAGGGACTCGTACCACTCTGGGTCGTCCCTCCAGCTCGCCGGCCGAAAATAAAGCTCTGTTTATGGAATTTCTCCGCCAGTAGTGGCAATAGCAAATGACAGCTTTCCCTTTAAATTCCGAGATCAGCGCTGCTAACCAGTTGCACGCAAAATTAGAACATCTAAGCGCACGACGGGTGTTTTTAGTCACCGGCAAGGAATCATTCTTTGCTAGCAAGGCTGCTGAAACTATAGCTACTGCGTGCGATAACCTGATAACCAATAGATTTTGCGATTTTGCAGCCAATCCAGAACGTACAGATGTGAACTTAGGTATCGCCCAATGCACTGCATTTTCACCCGATGTAATTGTGGCCATCGGCGGTGGTAGCGTAATCGATATGGCTAAATTGATCTCAGCAGCGATGAGTTCAGTTCGCGACGACATCAACGATATTTTACTGATCGATAAAATTAGCCGGGAAATCCCGCTGATTGCCGTACCCACAACCGCGGGTTCAGGCAGTGAGGCGACCCAGTTTGCAGTGCTCTATATAGAGAAGACCAAACACTCTGTGGACGCCCCAGCCCTGCTACCCGACTACTCTATATTAGATTCACGGCTAACCTTAAGCGCATCGAGCTTCCAGAGTGCGGTTTCCGGAATTGATGCCCTTTGCCAGTCGATCGAATCGTTTTGGTCTGTCCAATCGACAACCCAGAGCCGGAAATTTTCTACCCGGGCTATTGAGTTAATTTTGGCTAATATCGGCCGCAGCGTAAACCAGGCTGACCCTGACGCCCGGCGCCAGATGCTAACAGCTGCACACCTTGCAGGACAGGCGATTAACATAACCCGAACCACCGGCCCCCACGCCCTATCCTATATTCTCACCAGTGCGTTCGGTGTTCCGCATGGGCAGGCAGTAGCGCTCTCCGTAGTGCCGTTTTTTAATTTTAATGCTGACTACAACAATCATAAACTCAATGACCCACGAGGCCACAACCATCTACAGACTACCTTTAAGACCCTTGTTAAGTTATTCAACATTACTCAGCCGGCCGATTTCAGCAAAAAATTTCACGCGCTGTTAACCAGTATCGGATTGCAGTCATCACTGCGCCAATTGGGTATTGAAGGGGAAAAGGCAATACAACTTATCGCCGACAACGTCAATCTTGAGAGACTTAAAAACAACCCGGTAACAATTTCCAGTACCGATATCCATCAAATTATTAGCGCAATGCTAGACAACCCGTATTTTGATTAGCACACATTTCTAATGGCTGTTCTAAACCATCTACTAGCCGCGATAAGACTAACCCAACTACCGAAAGGCCAGCGTCGGCTCACTTTTTATTCTGAAGGGAAAAATTACTGGCCTAATCTGAGTGGATTAATTCAAACAATTCTCTCTCAAACAGATATTCCTATTTGCTACCTGAGCTCTGATGGACTAGATCCAGGAATCCAGTTTCAACACGATAATTATCACAGCTTCGTCATCGGATCAGGCCATGTCCGCAACTGGGTATTCGAAAATATCGAGACAGACTTCCTGGTAATGACCATGCCCGATCTTCACCAATTTCAGGTTAAGCGTTCCAGACATAAGGTCCATTATATCTATGTTCAACACGCCCTGATGAGCCTGCACATGGCCTACCGACACGGAGCTTTCGACCATTACGACACTATTTTTTGTGCTGGCCCTCACCACGTGGCAGAAATTCGTGCCCTGGAGAATAAATATGGATTAGCAGCAAAAAACTTAGTCGAGCATGGTTACAGTCGTCTTGACACGCTAATTGCATCCGCGAAAACAGCGCACCAAGCAGACACATCAACGAATGGCAACAGTAACCACGTATTGCTTGCTCCAACCTGGGGCGAACAGGCACTAATCGAATCAGGACTCGCGCTGACCATCATTGATCAATGTCTCGAGCGGGGCTATCGCATTACGCTACGGCCCCATCCACAGACCATCAAACTGAACCCGAAAAGCATTCATCCTATACTTAAAAAACACCACGAGAACCCTAATTTTGTCTGCGAAGACAGCCTGATTAGTCAAACCTCCTTGCACCAATCGCAGATAATGATCAGTGATTGGTCTGGAGCCGCTCTCGAATATGCCTTAGGGCTTAACAAACCAGTTTTGTTTGTCGACACGCCTAAAAAAGTTAACAATCGCCACTATTTAGATATCAAGTTAGAACCCTTTGAGTCGGCTATCCGCAACCAAATTGGTCAAGTGCTGAGTGTTGAGATCGCCAGATCACATTACCTGAAGATATGGGTTTAAAGATGCCCGCGAAGCTTGCTTCTGATCACGTCTTTAACCTGGGTAATTCTGACCAGGTCGGTGCGGACTACCTCATCAACCTGCTCAAGAACAACTAAAGTGGTTTCAACTTTTTTGCACCGCACAGATGCCACCAATGCCTGGGCGAGCCAACAAGCCCGTACTCACCGAAAAAAAGTTTTTGGACTGGCAACATGGATACTAATCTGGATAGCTAATATCGCAAATGCGACACCTGCCGACAGTTTAGACCGGGAACATTTTGCGGATCTATTGGCATCACCAGGCATGTTTGTCGATGATCAAATACGAGAAAAATTCAATTTTTCTGGCCTTGCCACCTTCTATCAATCAGTTAGCTACTATCTGATAAATCAGCGATCTATCGAGCAAATAACCACCAACGAAAAAATCGTGCTAGAGGATCAACAATGGTTCGCAGCTGTCGGGCGATTCATGGTTCTGTTGGTAAGCGCACCTAGCCTTACCCTACGAGTAATTGAAGGACAGCTCCAATTAGACCCCCCCTTAAGCGTCAACCTAGATAATGTGCGAGCCAGGATTATTTTCAAAAACCAACTCACTTTGTTTACTTCATCCCCAGGTATCTCTGTTTCAGGCCTATCACCACCGCTACCATTCGACCAGCTTCGCTATTCCCACCTATGGGCACCATTTGCCTGGCTGAGTAAAGTTATTGAAGCCACGTTAGTAGGAATACAGGCACATCTGGTGAGCAACTGGGGATGGGCCATTGTACTGCTGAGTCTGTTTATCAAGGTACTACTGCTACCAGTGAGTATCAAAACCGTAGAACTGCAGCGCCAGGTAAGTAAGATTCAGGCACAGCTGGCTCCAAAACTGGCAACCATCAAGGCCGAATTTAGCGGTGAAGATGCCCATAACCGGCTAATGGCTGCACACAGTAATATAGGCGTCTCACCTTTTTATGCCCTAAAGCCTATTAGCGGCTCGCTTATACAGATACCTGTCTTAATAGCGGTATTTAATGCACTTGCAGAGATGCCCCAATTGGATGGGCAAGCTTTTTTCTGGATTAGCGATCTAGCCTATCCCGATGTGATTATCGTCCTCAACCAGGCCTTGCCATTTCTGGGCTCGAACGTAAACCTGCTGCCGTTACTTATGACCCTAGTAACCGTCCTGGCCACCGCGCTTTTCAGCAACCGCTATGCCACTGTAAGTGAGGTGCGGCGACAAAAGCGCAACCTATACTTGATGGCTGCAGCATTTTTAGTAGTCTTTTATTCATTTCCAGCAGCCATGGTGCTCTACTGGCTGTCGACTAATATTTTTCATACCTTTCAACAGCATTGGCTAAAGATATAGCGGTGGCAGTACTACCCAAGTGAAGCCTTACTGCGGTGGTTTAAATACCCTTCTAGGGACCCAGGCGGTTTCATAGTGATTACCCGATACTTCGTACTCCTGAACCGGCCCTGTGTAGTCCGTAGCCCACGCATCCCGCTGCCAATAATAGTTATAAAAATATCGGCTTCTCGGCTCAACTCCTGCTGTCCCAATCAGGGACTCCCCCTGGAATTTTTGTGACCAACCCATAATATCGGCCACCGTATCGGCAATATCAGTCAGCGAAGCTAGACGATCAGAAATAACTATTTGTCCGCCTACTCCAGGGGGCTTAATCGCCAACAACGGTGAACCAAGCGACACCGCCCAGAAGGGAATGTCCTCGTACTTATTTACTTGTTTGGGCTGATAGTCACGATGTGCCACCCACCCTCCATGGTCACCATGAAGAATAATTAAAGTATTTTCGTAAACACCCAGTTGTTTCATCCTTTCCAGCAACGCCACCACCGTGTCAAGTGTACATTTTGACTGAATCAACAACGTAGTTCGATTGGTCTGCAGGGCCCTTCCTGCATAGTGGCAATCCTCATCTACCACCATAGGATTGTGTGTATTCATCACATGAAGGTATTTATAGGTCGGGCTGCTGCGGTCAACGCTCATACCAGCCGTGACCTCGTTAAGAAACTGGGTATGGGAAAAATAATGGAACTGCAGGTACTCGGTATCCATCACCAAAGGGGTGAGTAACCAACGCTGGTTGTCATATATTTTCTGCTTTAAAAAATGGGGCGCAACGCGAAATAAGGCGAGATCAATTAGCTTTGCTGTATTAACAAGTCTGAACTCAAACTCTGTGCCATGTCCGCCTTCAGGAATAACATAGCTATTGGTATGGTTAGCCATCGCGTATAGCGGCGCCCAATATTCATGGCTGGCGATATCCAGTTCCATGCCGGCTGCACTGGCAACATTGAAAATAGATTTGCCAGCAATTGCCTGACCAATAAATTCATTTTTAGGTTGGTCGTTTTTATATATTTGACCACTCAAATAGGCAGGCACTGCGAAACGGGTGTACGGAAATATGCCTAGCGTCTGGCGATAGAAAGTGAATCCTGACAGATCGTGCCGATAGCCCGCACCGATCTGCTGGTGGTGGATCAACTCATCAAAAAAGTCTGATTGAAACCCATCGAGCACGATATGCAGAACATTGCTTTGAGCTGAAAAATTGGCGATGTTTGTGAGCACACCAGCCTGGTTAACTTTCGCCTCGGGCATTTGCTGGTCATAAACATTGTAGATTCCGTAACAGGCCTGTATCGACTGAACGATAAATAACAATACAGCCGCTTGAGCGACTATCGGGAAAAGCCTTCGTGAAAAAACCATCCCTACGGTGAGCACTAGAGCCCAAATCGTGCCATCTATCCAACCTCGCCACACGAACGACGCCCACTCAATATTGCGGCCATCCAGCAGCCCATAATCCCACACCAGAAGACTGCTCTGAAACCAAATGAGCAAGCTCAAGTTAGCCAACAGGACTATATACGGTTGGTGCCAGCTAGCAGGGATAACTATTCCGACAACTACTAAAACTAGCAGTGTGACTATCGATGGCAAAGCCCACCAGGCGAGCAGTTTTAGAAGGGGCGTTATGAACTCGCCACTATTGCCTAAATAGATACCCAATGGTGTTAAAACGAATAGGTTTGTAGCTAGAACTGCAGCCAGTACCAGCACTAAGACTACATTTTTTTGATTTTTTGAACCCAACTCACGAAAGCTCCAGGATTATGGGAATCACTGGCATATTGTATGCCGCGATAAGTCCTCCCACTTTGAATTACACGAACCGGATAAACGCCCTTTTGTTGGAAGCGAGTAGCGATAAAATAGATAAGCTGTTCTACTAACTTATTACCTTCAAAAAAGCATCGAAAATCATTCATGACTAGCCAAGGCACAGATTACAAACCATCCATCAGCTTAATTTTGCCCGCGAAAAATGAGGGCAAAACATTGAGCAAACTATTACCCGAATTACGCCAACTACACCCAGCAGCTGAGATCTTTGTCGTCGACGATGGCTCCGACGATGAGACACCGCAAATCTGTTTCAGAAACTCGGTAATACATGTCCACCACCCCTATTCAAAAGGTAACGGGGCCGCCATAAAAAGTGGTGCAATGGCGGCTTCTGGAGAGTACCTGATAATGATGGATGCCGATGGCCAACATACTCCCGCCTCCATCGGCCTACTTATCGAAAAACTTAATTCCGGATACGACATGACCATAGCATCTCGGGATTTTTCATCTCAGGCAAACCTGGCCAGAGGTCTAGCCAATGTTTTCTATAACAAATTTGCCAGCCTGGTAACCGGACAGAAAATAATCGATTTAACTAGCGGTATGCGGGCTGTCAATGCGAAAAAATTTCGCCAATTCTTGCCCCTCTTACCTAATGGTTTTTCCTACCCATCAACAATCACGATGGCTTTTTTTCGCAGCGGCTACAACGTTGCTTATGTTCCAGTAGCTGTCAACAAGCGAGAAGGGAAAAGCCATATACGTCCGATTCATGATGGAATTCGATTTCTACTCATTATTTTTAAATTAACGACCCTTTATTCACCATTAAAAATATTTTTTCCGATCGCATTATTTCAGGCATTTATAGGGCTAAGTTACTATACCTACACTTACCTCTCCGACGGCCGATTCACCAACATGGGTGTTACTTTAATTGTTTCTGCAGTAACAATTTTCCTAATAGGCCTGGTATCCGAGCAAATCACCATGTTGCTTTATGCCCGACTCGACACCCAAGACGATTAATATTGAACTTTAAAAGTCGATTTGCCGCTAATCCCTTGATATAGTTGCGCAAACTTTCTCGAGCACTTAAATTAAGGATAGAGCGTAATGGCAACAGCCAACCCCACGGTTATCCTGACCGGTCTGGCCCGAAAACTTGTCGATGAAGGTCTTATAGAGGAAGCCGTAGCGGAAACAGCCCTCACTGCTGCCGGCAAAGAAAAAATTCCGTTTGTTTCCCACCTGGTTACCCAAAAACTTGTTGAAGCTAAAGCGATTGCCGTCTGCGCGTCTGCGGATTTTGGTATTCCGGTATTTGATCTAGATTCATTAGATCTGGAAATGGCGGCGACCAAGCTAGTTGGCGAAAAACTAATCCGCAAACACCATTCACTACCTCTCTATAAAAGAGGCCAACGCCTCTATGTTGCGGTATCCGATCCGACGAATTTCCAGGGTCTCGACGAAATAAAGTTCAATGTCGGCCTGTCAACAGAAGCCATTCTGGTTGAAGAAGACAAGCTCAGT
>JAESTY010000225.1 GCA_016763355.1 Immundisolibacteraceae bacterium | reverse complement strand
GGGCCAGAAAAACGAGTCAGAAAGGTTTTATTACCAGCGTCGGCATTACCCAGGTCTTTTGCTGGCTGACGCGGTGGTATCAATGATTTTTTGCCATAACCGATCAGTTCAGCAAGTCCCATGTCTTTGAGCGCCTGACGAATCATCGGCCAGTTATCGGGATCGTGATAACGCAGTAATGCTTTGTGTAATTTCCGTTGCCGGCCACCTTTGGCAATTTCCAGCTCTCCACCATTGCGACTGACTCGGCGCAGTGGGTTTTTGCCACTGTGATACATGGCCGTGGCAGTAGCCATCGGTGATGGATAAAAACTCTGCACCTGATCAGCTCGAAAGCCATTACGTTTCAGCCAACGGGCCAGCTCGACCATATCCCGATCGCTGGTACCCGGATGAGCAGCAATAAAGTAAGGAATTAAATACTGCTCTTTACCGGCTTTCTTGGAAAAGCGCTCAAACAATTCCTTAAAACGATCATAGCTACCGATACCGGGCTTCATCATCGCATCCAGCGGGCCCTGCTCGGTATGTTCCGGGGCAATCTTCAGGTAACCACCGACATGGTGAGTAACCAGCTCTTCGACATACTCAGGCGAAGTCACGGCCAGGTCATAGCGCACCCCGGAGCCGATCAACACCTTTTTAATGCCAGGCAGTTCACGGGCCTTTTTATAGAGTTTTATCAACGGATCATGATCGGTATTAAGGTTGCTGCAGATATCCGGGTAAACACAGGCCGGACGACGGCAGGCCGCCTCAATGGCCGGGTCCTTACAGGCCAATCGATACATATTCGCGGTCGGACCACCCAGATCCGAAATCACCCCGGTAAACCCAGGGGTCTTATCCCGAATTTGTTCGAGCTCGTTCAAGATTGAATCTTCAGAACGACTTTGAATAATGCGTCCTTCATGTTCGGTAATCGAACAGAAGGTACAGCCACCGAAACAGCCGCGCATGATATTCACCGAAAACCGAATCATTTCCCAGGCAGGAAGTCGGTGGCCTTCATACTTAGGGTGTGGCACCCGTGCATAGGGTAAACCAAACACCGAGTCCATTTCTTCGGTGGTCAGTGGAATCGGCGGCGGATTAATCCAGACTTCTTTTTTGCCGTGAGCCTGCACCAATGCCCGAGCATTTCCCGGATTAGTCTCGGCATGCAGAATCCGTGACGCATGGGCATACAGTACCGAGTCGTTACTCACCGAGCCATAATCTGGCAGACGAATAACGCTCAGGTCACGTCGCACTTTTGGCTTAGTTCGAGTCGATCGAGGCTGAAACTTGATGACCTGCTCGCCCTCACTAATGTTTGCGGTCAGTTGCGGTAAACCTGACTCAGCCTGTCCCGACCCGGTCTCAGGTTCCACCTGATAAGGGTCCATCATCGGCTCGACCTTGCCGGGGGTGTCTACATCGGTAGAATCGATTTCGCTCCAGGGCGCCTCTTTATTGACTAACTGTTGCGGCGGCAGCGATTTGGTCAGAAAACCAGTGCCGCGAATATTCTGAATCTGGTCAATGGCTTCGCCATTGGCCATGCGGTGAGTTAACTCCACCAATGCCCGCTCGGCATTGCCATAAAGCAACATGTCGGCCTTGGCATCGACCAGTATCGAACGCCGAACTTTATCTGACCAATAATCGTAATGAGCGATACGTCGTAAGCTGGCTTCAATGCCACCAAGCACAATCGGCACCTGTTTATAGGCCTCTCGGCAACGCTGGCTGTAAACCAGGGTCGCCCGATCCGGACGTCGGTCACCCTTATCATCAGGACTATAGGCATCATCACTACGCCGACGCCGGTCGGCGGTATAGCGATTAATCATCGAGTCCATATTGCCGGCGGTGATACCGAAATAAAGATTCGGTGCGCCCAATACAGTAAAAGGCTCAGCGCTGTCCCAGTCGGGCTGGTCAATGATGCCAACCCTAAAACCCTGTGCCTCCAGCACCCGGCCAATCACCGCCATGCCGAAACTGGGGTGATCTACATAAGCATCGCCGGTAACCACAATCACATCACAACTATCCCAACCCAGCAGATCCATTTCGTCTCGGCTGGTGGGCAAAAATGGGGCAGGCCCAAAGCACTCTGCCCAAAATTTGGGGTAGGAGTAGAGCGGCGGCGCTGTTTGCGGTACAAACATGGCGCTAGTGGGTTGGTCTGGTGTGATTTTATTCATACTTAAATTTACACTTACTCAATGATAATTAATAACAACATTAATAATGGGGTGGTGGCTCATCAACGACTTTACCGATGCCACCCTCAGATACGTCCTGAAGCCGTTCAGTAAGCTGTTCTAGCCTTAGCTGCAACCGGTCAATTTGCTGCTGCTGGGCATAAGCCAGATCACTCAATGACTGCATGCCCTCTTCATAGAAAGTTATTTTCGACTCAAGTTCCACTAACCGATCGTCAATCGACATGCCAACCGCCCTTTAGCTGACGTATATATTCAACGCTCAAACCAATTCCTTAGTCACTGTTCTGTCCATCTATTCGGTTAACCCTGCAAGTATCTCTTCGTTATGTTCACCGAGCAGCGGCGCGCGGTGACGAACCCCACCGGGGGTCAACGCCATTTTCACCGGCGTGCCAGCCACCGTATAAACGCTATCGGTCCCCGGGTGCTCTATCTCTACTAGCATATCTCGTAACTGAAAATGGGCATCACCCAGAATATCGCTGACATCATTGACCGGGCCAAAAGGTACTTTGCCGCCCAACCGATGTTTCAATTGTTCTCTGGTATGAGCCGACGTCCACTGCCCAACCTTGGTCAGGGTTTGCTCAACATGAGCCCGACGCTGCTGATTGGTCGCAAATTCAGGATGACTGGCAAACTCTGGTTCATCCATGGCTTCACACAATTTCACCCAGAAGGCATCAGTCGGACAGGCAATCGTGACCCAGCCATCCTTAGCCTCAAACATCCCAAACGGACAAAACAGCGGATGACCATTACCTTCGGGTATCGCCACCGCCCCGCTATAGGTGTATTGATGCAGGATACGTTCACACAGGGCCAGCACCCCATCGACCATGGCAATATCCACAAACTGACCATCACCGGTACGTTCTGCGTGACGAACCGCCGCCAGCAAACCAAAACTCATCATCATCGCCGGCACAATGTCGCCAACCCCAGGCCCAACCTTCATCGGCTGATTAACACCCGGCCCGGTAATACCCATTAAGCCCCCGACTGCCTGCGAAACCACGTCATAAGCTGGCCAGTCATTATAAGGGCTTTCACCACTGCGGGGGTCACCAAAACCGCGAATCGCGCCATAAACAAGGCGCGGGTTTATCGCGGCCAGGGTTTCGTAACTAAGGCCGAGTTTTTCCATCACCCCAGCTCGATAGTTCTCTACCAATATGTCGGCGTCTTTAACCAGGCTACGTAAATGGCTTTTACCCAGGTCGGTTTTTAGATCCAGCACCACACTCTTTTTATTGCGATTGATACTCTGGAAATAGCCGCCAAACTCATGGCTCTGATCACCATCCGGAAATGGCGGGAAACGCCGTGCAGAATCACCCTGTGGTGGCTCAATTTTGATCACTTCGGCGCCGTGATCCGCCAGCATCATGGTACAAAAAGGGCCAGCTAACACCTGGGTCAGGTCTAGCACCCGAAGTCCGTTTAATGCACCCGGTAAGTTATTGGTGGTATTACTCATTAGATAGATTCAAACCTGACGTCATTATTAAGCAGCACTATTGGCAGCTATTCCAGCCAGCAACTGCCGGCCGATTACTTTCATCTCCAGAATCGGTTCGACCCCTTCAAATATAGGTAACACCAGGGCATCGGCCACAAACCTGGCTATCGGAAATTCCTGCGCATAACCCCAGCCGCCGTGCAGTAGTTGGGCCGCCTGACTGATATCAACTGCCATACGGCAGCTACGTAATTTGGCCATGGCCGCCAGCAGTTCAGCTGATTTCTGCGCTGCCGGATTACTATCATCCGCTGCTGCACGATCCATCTCGCGGGCAGCCCGATAGGTCAGCTGTCGAGCTGCCTGCAGCTGAACCGACATTCGGCCCAACTGATACTGGCTATTCTGAAAATTAGCTAACGGTTCACCGAACTGTTTACGTTGCTGACAGTAATCAAGTCCGGCTTGCAAACTGGCCTGCCCCAGGCCGACTGCTCGGCCACCGGTCTGTAAACGTCCGGCGGCGAAACCGGCCATTTGAAAATAAAAGCCTTTACCGATGCCCTCGTCTCCACCAATTAAGTTGTCTGCTGGCACAAAATAGGATTCGAACTGCAGTGTAAAAGAGTGCATCCCGCGATAACCCATGGTGTCATCGGCCTTGCCAGTTAACCGACCACCAGCGGGCTGTTGCATCAAAAATTCATGACCGTCAAAAACTTCCTTCTCAACAATCATCAATGACAGGCCTCGATGCCCCTGACTGGCATCACTATTGGTTCGGACCAATAACGCCAACAGGTTGGCCCGACCCGCAAAGGTACACCAGGCTTTACTGCCATCGATCAGCCAGCCCGGTTGACCATCAACTTCGCCGCGGGTGGCACGGCAACGAATATTAGCAACATCAGAACCTGTATCCGGCTCAGTTACTGCCACCGCCACCATCAATTCACCATTGGCCACCAGCGGCAGCCATTGCTGTTTCTGCTGATCACTGCCACCTGCGAGCAGTGCTTTGGCAAGCACTTCAGGTCGCGTAATCAAACTACCCGCAGCCGGCAAGCTTGCCATGGATAACTGTTCGGTAATTAAAATCATCGGCAAGTTGCCCAGACCCACACCACCATATTGCTCTGGAATTGAAGCACCAAACAGACCTAACTCGGCCATGCCGGCAATAATCGACTCGGGCACCAGTAAATCTTCACAGTGAATTTGCTGGGCGTGGGGTAACACCTGCTGATCGGCAAAACGCCGAGTCGTTGTGACTAGGTCTTTAAGTAGAGGATCTTCATCTATCAAAAAGGGTTCCGGGTTGGTGCCTTGTTCAATTAACTCATTGCCGAGCTGGCGGTAAGCCGCCTGGCTATCAAAACCACGCAGTGCTTCGGTCATCGACTGGCCACTAACCGCAGTCTCATTACCAAGCTGCAAAGTCAGATGAAACCGATCTCCGGCCTCACGAGCTATCATCAAAGTTTCCAGCCAACATAGCTGTGCTGCTAGCTGTTGTTGAACCTGGCCAACCTCTGGATGGCTATCGGCATAGCTTTGTAAGCTACGGGCTGCCTCCAGATCAGTGGCCAATTGGGCCAGTTGCCGGGTCTCCACCTGAAATTGGTCGATACCCGCAACACCGCCGCTAAGCTGGGACAGGCGCCTACCAAATTGGGCCAAAAAGTCTGCCAATGCAGATTCGATAGCCGCACTATTGCCGCTGTTACTCAATGCTGCCTCCGGCAGTTAACCATGGTTATGCAATCCCAACTTAATCAGAAGTCTCACCAGCCAGACTGCACAGCTGGTCATATTCAAGGTCGTTAATCAGTCCCGCCTGCAGCGCGGTTTGTGCCAATAACAAGCCATTCGCCGCCGCACGTCTCAGCTGACTACGTAGATGCCGGTCGGTGGCGCGGTCAGCCATCTGTGCCGCAGCACCTTGACCAATAATGGTCGCGCCTAATCCCAGCGCTACGCTCTGCTGATAACTTTTTAATCCATCGAGCGCTATTTGAAGTTGCTGCTCACCGATCTGCTCTCGGTAGGCAGCCTGAACCATCAACAACTGAGCCGGATGTCCCACCCATTTGCCACTCATTCCCAGGTCACGACCATGGATGGCATCGTTATAAACCTGCTCCAGTGCCACCAGGATATGATCGTGGTTCTGTTGGCGCTGATCACCCGAAAGATCATCGCCAGAAAGATCATTACCAGAAAGATCATCACCGCGATGTAACGGTGTCGGGTAATTGAATGTCATCGCATCGATGGCTGGTACCCCAGCCGCTCCCGCCGCATTAATAATGATCATGCGCGCATGATCAAACAATGGGTGGTCATTTTGCCAATGCACCAAGCCAACGTCAGCCGCGTAATCAGCCGCGCCCCAGATAATCCCGGACAGGCGCGCCAAGGCAACCTCAATAATGGCTTCGATCTGCTCCACCGCAGTGGCCGACTCGACCAAAAACTGTACTGAAATAGTATTAGCTGTTAACCCTAATCGAGCCTCAATATTACTCAATAGATTACAGAGCCAGGCCATCTCGGCAGCGTCTTCAACCTTGGGCCAGATAATGCCATCCAGCTTTAACTGATGACTGGTGCTATCAAAGGCACCCTCGATGACCTGGGTTAAATCTTCGATACAACTGGAGAGCCCCAAACCTGCTGGTCTAAAAAACCGCAGGGTTTGACCCCATTGCGCCTGATTAAAACAATCGACGGCACCCTGGCGCGCTGCCAGCGCAGCTTCGGCGGTGTCGGCAACCGCATCTTCGGCATCCACCATCACCAGCGGACTATTTGGCTGGTCGTTAATCAGTTGCTGTAATACAGACAATGAAACACCGGTACGCTCACTGATTTCAACCAGTTCAATCTGATGCCGAGCTAATAGCCTGGCCACCGGTGCCAGGCCCTGTATCGCCCGCGCCGGTTTGCCAGTCGCAGGAGTCGTAAAATGGGCTTGCTGACGCCAGAACCGCAACGGCAAATCCACTTTACTTTGCGCGCGCTGCAACAACAGGTCCTGGCGCTGCACCTCGGCCTGACTAACCAAAGAATCCATGATGACTTCTACTCAAAAGGAAAAGAAATAAATTAGAGCTTAGAACAACAATCGCTGGTTAGGATGTTCCAGCTTGCTACGGCCTTAACTGGCGCAACAACCCGGTATCGACCAGTCGATCACCAGTCAGGTCAGCTACCCACTGCAACTCCATCTGGGCCATTTCAACCTGCTGCGCCGGTACCAGGCCGTAAGCTGCCAGACCCAGAAATTTCTGTTCTAGCTCAGCTTGAGAAAGTGGGTTTTCCGGATCCCCCTTGGGATTGAAAATCTCTGCGCTGAACAGTTCGCCGCCTGCATCAACTACAGATAACCCAGATGACCAGCATTGGGGATAGAGAGATTCTCGGTGATCATCGACGGTAATATTAACCAAACGGGATAACTGCCGTACTGACTGGTCAGACATCGACTGCTGATCAAACTGAGCGAGCCCAACCTGACCGTGTATCAGCGCGGTGGCTACGCAGTATTGCAAACTAAATTTAGCATCTGCAACCGATTGAGGATCGGCTTTATCGCACAACACCTGGGCAGCCTGATAAACCGACAATTCAATCTGTTGAATTCTATCAACCGGCGTCTCAAGCAGTTCACGCAGCTTCAGTGCCGCATCAATCGGCGCATGAGTATGCCTGCAGGAGGCATGAGGTTTAATCGATACCTCACCAATTTTAAAAGGTCCATCAAGTTTCTCAATAACCCGAGGTACATGGCCTTCCGGTGCAAGCCCTGCAAAAAACCCCCGCGCTCCTTCCAGTATCCGTTTGGCACCACTCACACCACCTCTGGCCAACATAGCGGCCAGCACTCCATTGGCCGCAGCCCTGCCGGTATGCAGCGGCTTACTTTGGGCACCTTCGGTATTAAATTCCCATAGTCCTGCAGCCTGAGTGCCCGCATTACCCAACGCCCAAACCATCTGTTCTTCTGTAAGGTTATAAATCCAGCCTGCCGCCGCAGCAGCACCAAAAGCCCCACAGGTGCTAGTGTTATGAAAATGAAAATAATGTTTAGAGCCAACCGCTCGGCCGATTCGAATCGCAACTTCGTAACCAACAATAATTGCGGCCAGCAAATGACTTGCGCTGGCACCTACTTCGTCTGCTGCCGCTAAGGCCGCCGGTATCACCACCGCTGCTGGATGAATTACCGAGGCCCGCTCTACATCATCCATTTCTACAATGTGAGACAAGGCGCCATTAACCAGCGCTGCAACTTCAGTTGACCGACCCGTCGCCAGGCCCAACACCGAACTCGAACCAGCAGATAGGGGCGCCGCATAGTTCAAAAAGGCAGTACCGGTTTGCGTGGCCATGCCGGCGGTGGCACTTCCTAACCAGTCAAGCAGGTAGTAACGTGAAAAATCCTGCAACTTCGACTCAGTTAATTCATCACCTCGGCTGTAAACCATAGCAACTAATTGCTCGGTGACGCTTAGATCGCGCATGCCTTCTCCTGGTAGGTTATGTTCTGTTAACGGCTGCCACACTATTACGAAATTGATCGCTTAAATTAAACCAGCCCACCCACATTAACGGTATACCCTGATTGGCTGTGCACTAGCTGTAATCAAAGCGGCGGATATTCTAACGTCTACGGCCTATCATTTAGCGGATTAACTCGCAGCACAGAAAAGCTTTATCGGCACGGTTGCAGAGAATCTTCACCAGAAGGCCAAATCACAGGTTTGCCTGATTAAAGCACTCCTTGTTACTCTTCAAACAAGGTTAAATTGCTCTTGACCACCTGCATTAATAAAACCGCTAATTAACTCACCGGAGTTTAGAAATCATGCAACTACCCCTGCCCAAAGTTTGCGTAACCTTCAACGCAGATCAAAATCGACAACAGATCATCGACCAATTTAAAGAGCTCGCAGAAGTCTGCTTCCTAAGCGACCTTGCTGACCAGGATGACAAAACCCGCCGCGACCTTCTGCTATCCAGTAACGTTATTTTCTGCCTGCAACCTGGTGCTGAGCTGAATACATCAACCGTGAAGCAGATGCCCCATCTAAGCTTCGTGCAGCTGCTCAGTGCAGGCGTCGATCACGTCGATTTCAATCAATTTCCAGAAGCCACGCCACTGGCCTGCAACGCCGGGGCCTACTCAAAACCGATAGCAGAACACGTATTGGCGATGGCCTTAGCGCTGACCAAAAAACTGCCCCAACGTCATCAGGCGATGCGCGAAGGTGAATTTGATCAAATGACCATGACCGGGAGCCTGCAGGGAAAAGTGGCGGGGATCTTAGGCTTTGGCGGTATCGGCAAAGAGAGTGCTAAATTTTTTCGGGCCATGGGCATGTCAATCCAGGCGATCAATAGCAGCGGCACGAGTCAGCCCGATGTGGATTTTACCGGCACCCTGAACGACCTGGAGCAACTAATGCGGGCCGCTGATTTACTATTGATTAGCCTGCCACTGACCCATAACAGCGAAAACCTGATCGGTAAAACTCAGCTTAGCTGGCTCAAACCGGACGCCATGATCATCAATGTTGCCCGCGGAGAGATCGTCGACCAGACCGCACTCTATAACCACCTGGTAGATAACCCAGATGCTAACGCAGCTATTGATGCCTGGTGGGTTGAGCCGTTTCGCCACGGGGAATTTAAAATAAAGCACCCGTTTCTGGATCTACCCAACCTGCTCGGCTCTCCTCACAATTCGCCCCGGTCACCCGGGGCGGATCAACACTCTATAAAGCAGGCGACCGCAAATATCGTTAACTTCCTGACCGCCGGCAAGGTCACCGGGCTGATCAACCGTCAACGTGACCGGTACTAAGGCAGCCTCAATAACCGACCCTGGTTTTTATTGGTCCAGGTCGCCATCAAAGAAGAATTTCACCAGGTTATTAAATGAGTTGCGCTGCTCAATCTGAATCCAGTGACCACATTTGCTGAACACATGTAGCTGGGCATTGGGCAGGTGCTCTTCCATATGATAAGAATTGGTTAACGGAATAAAGAAATCTTCCCGACCGTGGGTCAATAAAAAAGGTTGCTGCATCTGCGCCAATCGCTCCGGAGACAACACAAACGCATCCACATGAATCTGGGTATCGCCGGGGAACATGGCAACAAATTGCTCTTTCACCGAATCCTGCATCACAAACTTAAAGCGGGCCTCAGCAATGGCATCCACGTCGCCACCCAGCACATCCGGGTTATGCAAAAATTTGCGCACTAAATAAGCCAGTTCTTCCTGACTCGGGTTGTTGTAATAACCCCAGCCGCGCTTTAACCCTTCGGTGGCCGTAAAAGGCGCACCAACCGCACCCATCAGCACAATCCGTTCAAACCGGTCGGGATAACGATCGACCAGATGCAATGACACACCGCCGCCCATCGAGTTTCCAATCAGGTTGACCTTTTCCAAACCCATCGCATCGAGAAAATCGACCATCTGCTGAACCCAGACCTCGATCCACTGTTTTGCACCCTGGGGCGGCTGATTACAGGGACTCTCGCCGAAGCCGGCGATATCTGGCGCCAGGCAGTGATAGGTTTCACCTAAAAATGGCAGCGCAAACTGCCAGTTCGATATGGCATTGGCGCCCGGACCTGAGCCATGCAGCAACAGCAATGTCTGCGCATTACCCGCGCCGGTCTCGTGAAAAAAGGTGTCGAAGCCACCGGTGGTAATGGTGCGCTGGTCAATGTCCATTGCTATCTGCCCCTGCCGATTAAATTGATAAAACTTGCGGGGGTCATGATAGCCGCAGCGGCTATTTTAGGGCAGTGTTATTGGCAAACCCGGATTACAAATCATGGATAGAAGTTCAGCTATGTAGGCAACCAAACTGAGATAATCTCAATACCTGAAAAATCGGCTGCTGTTAGGCAACCTGTTCGAGTCGGACCCCAGACTCTCGGCGCTGTCGCATTTTTTCTCGATACATCGCTTTGTCTGCGCTTTGCACCAGAGATTGCTGATCCTGCCCGTCCGCGGGGAACCTGGCGATACCGACGCTTGGGCGACAGTGAATCAGCCGACTGCCAACCTGGTAAGCCGTGTTAAGTACGGTCTCAATAGTTTGAGCAGCCGCTTCGCAGCCGTGCTCACCAGCAACGTCATCCAGCACAATAACAAACTCGTCGCCGCCAACTCGCGCCACCAGATCACCGCCACGTACCGAGGCCATTAGCCGTTTAGCAACCCCCATCAAAATCTCGTCACCGACCTGATGACCATACTGATCGTTAATCGGCTTGAATTGATCCAGGTCCAGGTAAAGCAGGCCTACCTGCTGACTCGAGCGGGTTGCCCTTGCCAGCGCGCCGGCCAGGAAATCGCCAAACGCAGCCCGATTTGCCAGCCCGGTAAGCGGATCCTGCTCGGCCCTGCGTTTTAATGAAGCTTCGTTGCGTTTGCGAGCTGAAATATCTTCAAATAACACCACCGAAACCACTTCGGAATCGCCGGCGACCTCACCGGGACGACAGGCCACAGGAAACGATTCGCCATCATGCCGATAAAACTCTACTTCTTCCCCAACAAGTTCGATCGCTTTGCTATCAGCCGCCAATGAATCTGATCCCACGGTTGCCTCAATTTTTTGCTGACTAGACCATTGCGGAGTTAGCAGCGCTTCATAAAACACCCCCAACAGTTGCTTACTTTCGCATCCTAATAGCCCACCTGCAGCCGAATTAGAGAAGCAAATCATACCCTGCTGATCAAGTCCTAAGATGCCATCAGCAGTCCCGTCGAGTAACTGATGATGCTGTCGATTAAGGCGATCAAGCTCCTGAAGGGAACTCTGAAAAAGTTGCTGCTGACGTTGCAATCGCAATAAAAAAGAAACTTTTATTTTAAGAATATCTGCGCCACAGTCGCTCGGCAGGCAGTCAAAGGAACCACTGGCAGTTTCTATTGGAAACTCCACACTGGCCTCAGTATCAGCCAGCACCAACATGGCTGGCAAAGGTTCCGCTATCAGCGCCTGAATCCGCATACACAGCAGGCGCGGTGACACATCGACCGTGTGGGCATCAACAATGATTAACGCAGAATGCAGATCGGCTATCTGATAGAGCAGATCATAGCTTTTGGTGAATAACGATACCTGTCGGTTGGGTGCGGACAGCTGTTCCTTTAGCCGGCTACCGACTTCGGTTTCAGCGAGGATCATTACGTGTGGCGAATCAAATAGGTTGGACATCGGTTTTCTGCTATTTTTAATGAGTTGATGTTCTGCCAATCAACCATCGATCAATCGGTGGTTGCTGAGATAATCATCGGCCCATCAGCGATAAGCTTAAGAAAGCCCTTTAATTGAACTGCGGTTAGCAGAAAACTATTTGCTTCTATTTTGCCAGTTCGACCGTCAATCAATATCCAGACCAAGCTGCAATCCATCATCCAGCGGCTCGGTGCCGAAACGAACCCCTATCCCCAGTAATCTCACCGCCTGGGAATTCCGACCAAGCCCCTCTCGTAGCAAACTTAGATAAACGTCCAGACTCGGTTTGTTGCCATGTTGTTGCACGGTGGTTTGAGTGAAATCAGCGAATTTAATTTTCATCACCAGGGTGGTGATTGGCACCTTGCCACTAAGTCCACTTGCATCAAATCGCTGTTCAAAAGTCGCCAACAACCCGTCAATTTCAGCGCCGCACTGCTCAAAACCGACCTTATCCGCCAGAAATGTGCGTTCGACACTCAGGGACTTACGTTGCCGCTGGGTCTGCAGGGGGCGGTCATCAAGACCCCGACAAAGTTGATAGAGCCGAGCGCCAAAGCTACCAAACTGACCCTGCAGTTGCTGCTCGCTCCAACCCTGTAGATCGCCACAGCTTTTAACCTGCTGATTGTGAAGCTTTTGCGCCGTGACCTTGCCGACCCCAAACAACTTGGTGACCGGCAATTGCCAGACAAAAGCCTCCACCTCCGGGGGGGTGATTACAAACTGTCCATTAGGCTTGTTCCAGTCACTAGCGACCTTAGCCAGCATCTTGTTGGGTGCAATCCCCGCAGACGCTGTTAATCCGAGTTCGTTATCAATCTGGCCACGAATGGCCTCGGCGATCCGGGTCGCACTACCCTGATACTGATCGCATCCACTGACATCCAGATAGGCTTCGTCAAGCGACAGGGGTTCTATGATGGGGGTGTACTGGCTATAGATCTCTCGAATCTGTCTGGAGAGCTGTTTGTAGCGCTCAAACCGGGGTGGCAATATCTGCAAATCCGGACAGAGCTTGATTGCTCGAGCCGAGGCCATCGCCGAGTGAATACCAAACTCTCGGGCCTCGTAACTACAGGTGGCGATCACACCGCGTCTGCCAGGATCACCACCAACAGCTATCGGTTTGCCTGCTAAGCCGGGATCATCAAGTGCTTCCACGGCAGCAAAAAAACAATCCATATCAACATGGATGATTTTTCTAAGCCGGGTTGATGAAGAGGAACTATTAATAAAGTTTTACGCTAATTAACAATGCTTTATAAAGCATTCTTCATAACCAGTTATAGCCAATTTCCACCGCATATTCAGTGTGTTCTATGCGCACCTCACCGATCGCAGAGCTGGCCTTCTCATCGACGTTTAGCCCCCGGCTAAACACCAAACTCCAGCTACGCCCCTGGCGGTGATTCCGGCTAACACCCATGGTCAGATTTTGACTCATGACTGAATTATGCAGTGGCGCGAATGCAAACTGGGTCTTCGAAAACTGACGTTTACCGACGTTATAACCGCCTCGCCAAATCCAGCCATGAGGACGATATTCAAAACCAATTTTATAAATATCCTGATCATGCCAGCCAAAACCAAAGCCTTTGTCGCCGCCAAGCAAATCCCCCCCCGGAGCCAACCCAGGACCGACGCCAGTGTCCACTGGGCCAGAATTACTGAACGCTCTTGAGCTTTCATAGATAACCCGTTGCCAATCTAAAACCACCGTCCACCGGGGCATAAAATCATAGGCGATACCTGCGGAAAACATCGCCGGCAGATCAAACCGTCCGCTATCCGGTAACAGTTCGGCGTAATGATTAAACCGGGTCATTCTAATGACCGAAGAGGCCGATAGTCCGACTCGAAAATTATCAGTAAGCTGACCCAACCAGCCGATGCGAAGGCCAGCTCCGACTGCATGGTCTTTACCGGAATTAGTCAATTCTTCCGACAGTTGGGCCGGCGCTGCTGGACAACCTCCGGCCGCAGCTGCAGTCGGCGTAAAACACTGGAACAGACCCAGGCCGCGAATTTCTATGCGCTGATAGGCCAGCAAAAGGGCGACCCCAAAACTATGGCGCTCATTCCAGCGCCAGGAAATACTCGGTACCGCGAGCATATTAATCATCTGCAACGACAGTTCGCGGGTATCAGGTAACCCGGTCGGCGATCCACCTCCGACACTCAAATCATAAGGATTATCGGCAAACTTATTACCTATTCCGCCGTTACCATAAACTGCAAGTCCAACACTTAAATCATCGCGGATATGATGATTGATAGACAGATTAGGTGCTGGAAACCAGTGCCGAGACGACTCCTCTGAAAACCCATTCACCGAGACCTTAGTCCAGGGAGAAAATAGTTTTACACCAAAATCATGAGTATCAGCTACCACCACCATTCCAGCGGGGTTAATGGCGACAGCCATACTATCCACCGGATGGGCAACGCCTGCACCCGCCATCGCACTTGATGCGGCCCCATAGCCATTGTGGAAAAAGCCGTTGGTAGCGCCAACTGATAAAGCCGCCATCTCCCCGGCCAAAAGACCCACTAGCTTGAGCCAAGTTTTCAAGATCCTCTCCCTGATCTATTTTTTAGCAATCAGCGTAAACGCTTCCAAACGCACGCCAAAGCGGACTAACTACCTTAGAAAAAGCTGAAACAGTACTACTTGAACCACACCAATCATGCCGCCCAGCAACACGCCGAACCAGGTGATGTGGCGAAACTGCTTACGGGAAAAACCTAGCACTAGCTCTTCCAACGTGGCCACATCCAGGTCATCAATTTTCGCCTGAATACGCAACTTGATTTGCTCGCTATCCTC
>JAESTY010000224.1 GCA_016763355.1 Immundisolibacteraceae bacterium | reverse complement strand
TGGCGGCGGGAAAAATCTCGAATTTTGCGCAGCGTGCGGGCATCGCTCTGGCTATAACTTGATCCCGATTCGTTGGAGGTTTGTGCCCGCTCCAGACGATAAGCGCAGACGTAGTTGCTGCGGCCTTTGAGTAGGGCAATCGATAAATCTCGGCCGATCAGCTCGCGTAGTTCGGGCAGGTCTCTGTTGAATAGTTGGTCTTGCAGGTTGCGGGTGCCAGTAGATATCAGAGTTTTGCGGCCGGCAAGCAGGGCAGGCACCAAATAGGCGAAGGTTTTGCCAACACCGGTGCCGGCTTCGACCGCTAGCATCGATTGCTGCTCGATCGTTTCGGCGACGGCTTTAGCCATGGCTAGCTGTTGGGGGCGGGGCGCGAAGCCTTCTACTTGTTGGGCTAATAGGCCGTCGGCGCCCAGGACTTGTTCTACTTCGACTATGTCGACTAATGGGTCGGTCATGAGGTGGGTTCTTGGAATTGAGATTGGAATAATGAGGGAACATTATTCGGTATTTTGGACCAGAAAAGTGAGGAGGGTGTTTCGGTTCCGGAAAGTGTTTGGCAGGAGCTGATAGCCTTTTTTTCGCGGTTAAATTGTTCATTTCTTTTGCTGGCCCCGCCTAAAGCCATAAGTCTCTTCACTACGGATAAAAACCTATCCGTATATTCGACTAAAAAGAAACGAACCAAAGAAAAGTGCGCCCCAATATCGCTTATTTCCCACAATTTCTTCTTTTTTTCGGGTTTGCGCGAACTCGCTACGCTCAGACAGCGCGCTGCACTGCTCCGAAAAAAAGAAGAAATTGTGGGCGCGTTATAAGGGGAGTAAGTCAAAACCGGTGTCGGCGAGTAATTCGAGGAAGTCATTGTTGTTGGCTAGGCATCAGGTAAAAACAACTCTATCAAATTGTTCAGGTATTGATGGCCTTGTTGGGTCGGCATGAGTTGCTGGTTATCCACCTCTATTAATCCTAGCTCTCTGCCTCGTTCTATTCCGGGTAGCAGGGTGGTTAAAGGTAGCCCGGTCTGTTTGCCAAATAGGCTCAGCGGCACGCCCTGTTGTAGGCGCATGGCGTTGAGCATGAATTCGAAGGGGAGTTCTTTGGGGTCTACCTGTCTCGATTCAGCGCGGCCGTCGCCTTTTAGGGCGGCGCTCTGGTATCTCAGCGGGTCTTTGATTTTGCGTTCGCGGATGATTTTGTCGGCGCATGATATTTTGCTGTGGGCGCCTGCGCCTATGCCCAGGTAGTCGCCGAATTGCCAGTAGTTGGCGTTATGTTTACACGCCAGGTTAGGCTTTGAAAAAGCTGAGACTTCGTAGTGTTGGTATTCACTATCTGCCAGCTGTTGATGCAGGGCGGTTTGCATGTCGGCGATCAGGTCATCATCAGGAAGAGCGGGCGGTTGTTTGGCAAACGCAGTGTTGGGTTCCAGGGTGAGTTGATATAGAGACAGGTGGGCCGGGTCATAGCTCAGGGCTGTTGTTAAGTCAGTTATGGCCTGGTCTATGGTTTGAGTGTTTGACTCGCCCGGTAGTCCAAACATTAGGTCAATATTAAAACTGTTAAAGCCAGCGGTTTGAGCGGCTTCAATGGCTTTTTGGGCCTGGGCAGCGTCGTGGATTCGGCCGAGTTGTTTGAGCGCATCATCGTTAAAACTCTGCACACCGAGGGACAACCGATTAATACCCGCCTGGCGAAACCCCGGTAATTTCGATTGCTCCAGTGCCCCAGGGTTGGCCTCCATGGTGACTTCGTTTAGGTCATTAAACGGTAGTCGCTGGCGCACTTCACTGAGTAGCCGGTCGATCACTGCCGGGCTGAACAGGCTGGGGGTACCGCCACCGATAAAAATGGTGGTTAAGGTGCGGCCCCATATTTGCGGCAGGTGGCTGTCCAGGTCGGCAATCAGCGCATCGATATAACCCTGCTGCGGTAGCGAGCCATCGGCGGATGCGCTGCTGGCAGGGTGAGAATTGAAATCACAATAGGGACATTTGTGTTCGCACCAGGGCAGGTGAATGTAGAGGGCCAGTGGCGGCAGGGTGCTAAACTGCTGCACCCATTTAGAGTCTGCGCTGTTTTTTAATCCGGTTGTCAGGCCGTCTATCAAACGTGTGGCTGGTGGTGAAGTGGCAGTGAGTGATGGTTTCATGAACGCGAACAGTGTGTCTCAGGAATATTGCCAGGTGGCAGTAGCTTCCAGATTGGTGAAAACGGATTTCAGCCGACATGCAGCGAAACAGCAATTGGATAAAAACTTGAACAAAAAAATTGGCACTGAGTATAACTTTCGTCGATTCAATGCAGGCGGATTAGTTTTAGCGGTGTTGTTGTTGGCCGGTTTGTCGGCTTCGTATGAAGGTAGCGCCGCACCGCTGATGAAGGTGACCCCGGATGGTGGCTATGGCACACCTATTACTCCACCGACCGGATTACCTGAAATCGAATTGACCGATGAGCAGGGCAATCCGATGCAGTTGGCTGATCTAACAGGCCACCCGACCCTGCTATTTTTTGGTTTTACCCACTGCCCACATATTTGTCCGACCACCTTATCAATGTTGCGCGGAATTCGTGGCCGCTTGCCTGAGTCCGTTGCTGAACAACTGCAGGTCTGGTTGATATCCGTTGATCCAATGCGCGATAGCCCCGAGCAGTTAAAAACCTATCTGGCCAATTTTGGTGCTGGTTTTCATGGTGCGACTGCAGATTTGGGGGTGCTCGTACCCCTATTCCAGCAGTTGGGTATCGGTTATTCATACAAGGCCGATGAGCAAGGCGGTGGGTATGATGTGGGTCATACCACAACGATATTTTTACTGAACAATGAGGCGCGACTAAGCCGGGTCTACACAGCCCCCCATGATGTAACCGAATTGTTAGGGTCTTTAAGCAGTATTCTTAACTAGATAATGACCTAAGTTTATTTAGGGTCTATATAAAAAGGGAGAGAAGTAATGAGTGCAGAGCAGAATAAGCAGTTAGTAGCCGGTTTTTTTCAGGCCATGACCGACCGGGATTTTGACAAAATAGCCCAGTTTTTAGCCCCAGACCACCAGTTCTTTTTTCCATTGAGTCCGGTGCCATTGGGACCAGAAGCCCATGTCGGTATGAATCAGGGTTTTGGCGTTTCTATTGAGGATGTCACCTGGCATATCGAAGATCAGATGGCGGTCGACGACAAGGTCATCACCCGTGGTCATATCACCGGCAAGCATGTTGGTGAATTCAACGGCCTGCCGCCAACCGGCAATCAGCTCGACGTGAAATTTATCAACATCGTTCAGCTGCGTGACGGCAAAAACATCAACGAGTGGGATAGCCTCGATACCCTGACCATGATGCAACAACTGGGTGCAGTGCCTGCCCCCGAGTAATCTGCTGGAAACCCAATAAT
>JAESTY010000223.1 GCA_016763355.1 Immundisolibacteraceae bacterium | reverse complement strand
GTTCCTGCTCGCAAAAACTCGCGTCTTGTAATCATCGGTGATTTTTCTCCCTGCCAATACCAGCTCTGATGCCTGGTTTCAGTTCTAAATAGCGACGATAACTGGCCGGCTGTGCCTTAAGGTCATTCAGTAAATACTGACCTTACACGGGTGATTGCGATTAACTGGCAGTTATTGCTGGAGCAGGGATGGTAACGAATGGTCGTTAAGCTGTAAACGAATGGTGGTTAGTTTGTTGTTAATAGCTTGAAAATAACCCTTTATATTTATACGGAGTTTAGTTGAGACTCTGTTTTAAGCGTTGATTAAGTCTTTGGTAGGTAGGTGTTGACTGTTTTCAAACGCTAGATTTGGAATCGCTAGCATAAGATCAAGCGACAAATTCAGGTCTAGCTAAGGTAATGTTTTCCGTCTCACTTTTTCTGTAGGGTAGGATCCAGAAATATGGGCTTATCAGGGTAAGAATGTTGCAGGAGCACATAATCTTGAAAATTATTCTCTGGTTGAAATGATAAGGTTACTGGCTGTCTATATCGATTGTTCTGTTTATTCAGCAAGATCAGCCAATAAGTTGCCAAAAAATGGCCAACATTACATGGGAGAGAAAAACTAATGAGTGTGAGTGCGATCGAACGTTTGTTGTGGGAGTTTGGTGACAAAGAAGCCCGCATTGAAGAGTTTCGAGCTGACCCGGATGGCTATCTGGCAGGTCGTGACATCACTGATAACGAATCTCTAATGCTCAAAGATATGGACGTCAAGGGGTTGGTGGATCATGGTGTCAGTAGCATGCTGACGATGATGGTCTGGCCGATGATGAATGGTGTCGACGACATGCCTTTTGATTATTTAACCAAAATGAACGGCGGCACTTTGCCCCCAATGGGGCTGACCCGGTTTCAGCATGCGGGTCTTAAAACCTTTTTGCTTCTGCGTGGACTCTGGTGGTCTATTGTTGGCAAGCCCAACAAGAAAGGTATGGCAGATATGTGAGCCGGCGGCTCGCTTACAAATTTGCATTGGGATTTAGCCGTTTATATTGTTAACCCAGTGGTTGTAGTGGGTAGCGATGCTGCTGGTTAAATTCCTAAGATCAGTTTTGAATTGGCCGAAATGATCCCCTCAAGGAATTGGCATAGTTGCCGACCGGAATAGTCGAGACATTAACTGGGTTGTGGTGCAGTGCAGCAAATTTGTGGGCAATCCGTTCTGTTTGTACTTGTCTGAACGTTTGTTAAGGCATAATATTGGTCGTCATTTTTACTGTCCTCGATGGTATGAGGGCAGAACTTATTTGATGTATAGATCTTAACTGTTGATTCGTTTTGTGTTGGTGCTCTGGCGATCGGGTTTGGCCAGTTAGTCCATCATTTGCATAGCGCACCTACGGCTGTAGGTGCAGCACATTTGGAGCCTTATCATGGTAAATGTTGATAACCTTATTGATCTCGAAAACGGGATTCAAAGTAAAAAGGTTTTTTGGGACCAAGAGGTTTATGACCAGGAAATAGAACGTATTTTTGGTCGTTCCTGGTTGTTCCTGACCCATGAATCGCAGATTCCCGAGCCCGGTGATTTCTTCACCACCTATATGGGAGAAGATCCGATTATTGTTGCCCGGCAGATGGATGGCTCTATCAAGGCGTTTATAAACTCCTGCACCCACCGTGGTAATCAGGTTTGCCATGCTGACAGTGGTAATACACGGTCGTTTAACTGTAGCTATCACGGTTGGTCGTTTGGTATCGATGGTGAGCTTGCTATGGTGCCGCTGGAGGCTGAGGTCTATTTTAATAAGCTAGACAAAGCGGCCCATCGTCTGCCAGAAGTCACTCAGGTAGATAACTATCGAGGCTTTATTTTTGGTTGTTTTGATGCCGAAGCCCCGCCGCTACAGGAATGGCTTGGTGATATGGCCTGGTACATGGACAGCTGGGCTGATACCGGTGGCGGTGCTGAACTGATCGGTACGCCGATGAAGACGATCCTCAAATGTAACTGGAAAGTCCCCAGTGAAAATTTCATTGGCGATGGCTATCACGTTGGCTGGACGCACAGTGCGGCCCTGCAAATGATCGGCGGTCCTTTGTCTGCGCTGAGTGGTAATGGCGAATTACCCCCTATGGATGACGTTGGTGCGCAGATAACCACCCGTCATGGTCATGGTTTTGGGGTGATTTGGGAACTTGGTCATGCGATTCACCGTGATCCCGGTGATTACATTCAGTTTCAGCAGCAGACCTTGCCTGAGGTTATTGAGAAAAAAGGCGAGTGGCGTGGAAAGTTCTATACCGGTCACTGGAACTCCGGTCTGTTTCCTAATTGCTCGTTCCTGTATGGCACTAATACATTCAAAATTTGGCATCCCAAGGGCCCGCATGAGATTGAAGTCTGGACCTGGACCCTGGTGCAAAAAAACATGTCTCCTGAGCTTAAACGGGAAATTAAAAAGCAGGCCATCCAGACCTTCGGCACCGCTGGTACGCTCGAGAGCGATGATGGCGAGAACATGGAAACCTGTACCCGCACTAATAGGGGCTTTCAAACTCGTCGTGGCACCATGAATTCCTCAATGGGAATGGACGGTGATGGTCGGCATCCTGAATTGCCGGGCGTATTGGGTGCTAGCTTTATTGGCGAAACATCCTATCGGGGTTTTTACCGCTTCTGGAGCGAGATTATGAAGGCTGATAGTTGGGCCGATATTCATAAAAACGATGAGACCTGGATTGATAATTGGCTGGGTAAGGATGCCGTATCTGGCATGGCCGCTAGAAACATCGCGTAAGGGAAAATAAAAATGGCAGATCAGGAAGAATTGGCCGGGCTGGAACTGGCTTATCAGGTTGAGCAGTTTTACAACCGTGAAGCTCGGTTTATGAATCAGCGCCAGCATCGCCAGTGGCTTGAAACCATGGTCCATCAAGATATTCATTATTGGTTGCCCATTAATGAAAACCGGTTTGCGAAAGACCGTCGTCCTGAAGTAACACCTGAAGATGGCGGCATCTATGATGATAATTATGGTGATTTAGAATTTCGTATTAGCCGGCTTGAAACTGGCCAGGTCTGGATGGAAGATCCGCCGTCCCGGATTCGTCACCTGATTTCCAATGTTGAGGTTTACCACACTGACGATGACAAGCTGTTAAATGTGTATTCCAATTTTCACGTTTATCGCAACCGACGCCAGCGGGATGAAACTAACTTAATCGGTGGCCGCGTAGATTTACTGGTGCGCGAGGGAGATAGTTTTAAAATTTTAAAACGTCGGATAAACCTCGACATGCGGGTAGTGCTAGATAAGAATTTATACTTCTTTATGTAGACTGATTTAGGTATTGGGGGGCTGGATGAGTATTGCTGCAGTAGAGAAGGCATTTTGGACGCTTGGTAAGGATCCTGAAGCGGTTGTTTTTTTTAAGGACGATCCTGATGGCTATCTGAATCAATTTTTGTTGACCGATGATGAGCGTCAGATGATCAGTGATAATGACCTCAAAGGATTGGCTGACATTGGCGTCAATACGTTGCTGACTTTAATGGCCTGGCCGATTATCAATGGCCCTGAAGGGATGCCGTTCGATTATTTAACGCATATGAACGGTGGTATACCCCCGGCGATATTGGCAGAAAAACCTTAACGCAATACTTAGCTCACGCACATTCTTTATTTGGGAGGGATTCAGTTATGGCAGAACTCGTAGGCGGCTTCATTGTGTCGCATGACCCGATGATTACCGGTAATCCAGAGATTGCTAATAAAAAGCAGGTAGCCAATGTCGATGCTGCCTTTGAGACCATTTCTGCACGGCTGAAAGAGCTTGAAGTTGATACGGTGATCGTGATTGGTGATGATCACTACACCATGTTTGGCCCCCATTGTTTGCCTCAATACCTGATTGGTGTCGGTGACCTGGAAGGGCCAGAAGAGAACTGGCTGAGAATTGAGCGTTATCAGGTTGAGAATAATGCCCCGCTCGCGGAGCATATTATGAATTATGGTTTTGCTAATGGCTTTGACTGGGCCATCGCCAAATCACTATTACTCGATCACGGCACCATGATTCCGATCCACAAGGCCATCACGCCAGTTGGGGGTATTCGTACCATCCCTATTTATTTGGCTTCGGCAGTAACGCCTATTATTCCGATGCGTCGGGCGCAGCAGCTAGGCGACATGATTGGCGATGCAGTGGCTGCCTGGGACAAAGACGAACGAGTCGCTATTTTTGGTTGTGGTGGTATCAGCCACTGGGTTGGTACTGCTGAAATGGGCAAGGTCAATCAGGAATTTGATGGAATGGTCTTGAATCACGTCAATAATGGTGACGTGGAAGCTTTGATCGCGCTCGGTGATGATTATGTTCTTGAGCATGGTGGTAACGGTGCATGGGAAATCCGTAACTGGATCTGTGCCATGGCAGCTTTGAAAAAAGTTACTGGAGAGACGATTTGCTATGAGCCAATGCCTACCTGGATAACAGGAATCGGATTTTCAGAGCTTAAAGTGGCGTGAAATAAGTGATTTAAGAGGTAACTATGGACCCCTTGCTTTATGTTTTAGAGCAAGGGGTTTTTTTATATCTATAGATATATGTCGGCAGCCTGGTAGTGAGTTTTCCAGAGAGTTCTTAACAAGGTTGGCGAGCCGGGTTATATTGGCATCCATAAATCAGACCAGTGAGGTGTTATTGCCTGAAATAGCGATGTTATCAAGTGGTAATGTGGCTGGTACGAGCAATTCCGCTGTTCATACCGGTAGTTTTGATTTTCGGGCGATTTGATAAGTAGATCCTGCTGTTTTGCAGCCAGGGTGCAACCAAATGATAAACAGTTAGCAAGGGAGCAGGTTGTTGGATAAACAACAGTTACGTTACGAAGTTGAAGAGCTGATTCATGCCTACGTGCAGTGTATCGATGATGATGATCTTGAAGTATGGCCAGATTTCTTTACTGACAAATGCGACTACAAGGTTATTCCTCGTGAAAACGTTGACCAGAATTTACCTGTGTCGGTTATGTTTTGTGACAGCAAAGGTATGCTTCGTGACCGAATTGTAGCGTTGCGTAATGCCAATGTTTTTGCACCGCATTTTTATCGTCATTTAGTCAGTAATGTGCGAGTTCTGGGTGAGGACAATGGCGTGATTTCTGTGCAATCAAATTATTTGGTCATGCAGACGCTGCTTGATGGTGAAACTAAAATATATAACGCTGGCAAGTACCTAGATAAAATTGTTCGGGAAGGTGATTCACTAAAATTCCAGCAAAAACATTGTGTGTTTGATACCTACCGCATTCAGACCTTGATGGTGACGCCTATATAGATTCGTTTCTTGTTCGGTACAGATGTTGTGCCGGTTGATTGATTTAGATCAGATGCAGTTGAGATCTCTTGGGCCATACTGGTCCGTAAATATTAACTGCCTATATTGAAAGATGGAACCGGGGAGTAGAACATTGAGTAATAGCCTTTTAGAACGCGTCAGCGCATTGCTGTATGAAGAAGCGGCTTCACTAGATGAGCAACGCTGGCATGATTGGTTGGCGCTGTACGCGCAGGACTGCACCTACTGGATGCCAGCCTGGGATTCAGAGCATGAAATGACTGACGATCCGATGAATGAAATTTCATTGATCTTTTATAACAACCGTAATGGCCTGGAAGATCGGATCTGGCGTATCGAGTCGGGCATGTCTTCAGCTTCTACTCCACTGCCACGCACATCTCACTCAGTGACTAATGTTCGGCTCGGTGATGAAAAAGACGGTCTGACATGGGCCTACGCGAACTTTATCGTTAACTCTTATCGCCATGAAATTACGGATACTTTTTACGGTCGATACGAATATGGCCTTCGTAGCGACGGAGACCAGCTGATCATTGCGAATAAGAAAATTATTTTGTTGAATGATGTAATTCCTGCGGTAGTAGATATTTATAGTATCTAATTCCCGTTACTGCTGGATTGATTTTGATATCGCTCCGCGCAGTATTGCGCGGAGTTTTTTTTGCCCTGAAAAATTGTTAAACGATTGTTAGGGTTCGCTCTTGATCGAGGTTTTTAGTTTTGGTATTTGGATTGTTTGGTAAACATAAAGGTCCAGCAAAGGCGGAGATTTCTCCGTTTCAGCAGACCATAGAAGTGCAAAAAAATGAAAGCCTGCTGCAGGCGGCGTTGGCTGCAGGCATCGACTTTCCGCACAGCTGTAAGGTCGGCACTTGCGTGCAATGTCGCTGTAAATTGACCGAGGGCAAGGTTAAAGCCATCCGTGACTTCTCTTATGTGTTAAGCGTAGAAGAGCTGCAGGCCGGATATATTCTGGCCTGTCAGGCTCGGGTTAAGCCGGGTGAACATATTCGGGTGGACGTCGAACTTGAAACTGGCAGGCCGAAATTTGAAAAACAGCAGTTCTCTGCAGTGGTGGAGTCGGTGGAAACGCTAACCCATGACATCAAAGCCTTAACCTTAAAAACCCCCAGCAAGCTTGAGTATGTCGCAGGTCAATATGCTGAGCTCAGCCTGCCCGAAATAGATCGGCCCCGCGAATACTCTTTTGCAGCTGCGGCAGAACCCGGGGGCAGTGACAGGTTACTTTTTTATATTCGCCACGTGCCTGGGGGTGTTTTTACAGATTGGCTGTTCTCGGCAGACCGTACCGGCGAATCTGTGCAGATAAATGCGCCCACGGGTAACTTTTGGTTGCGTGAAAGTGAACAACCACTACTTCTGGTTGGTGGTGGTAGTGGTTTAGCTCCACTCAAAGCGATTATTGAAGATGCGCTACAACGGCACGTAAAACGTGACCTGGTTTTTTTATTTGGCGCGCGAAGCCAGCGTGACCTCTATGCAATGGACGAGTTAGCCGCCCTGGGTCGGTCCTGGCAGGGTCAGTTTGAAATCATTCCTGTGTTATCTGATGAGCCATCTGATAGTGGCTGGCAAGGACGTCAGGGTTTCGTTCATACTGTAATTAAGGCAGATGTAGTGTCCGACCTAAATAATCGTCATGCCTACTTATGCGGTCCGCCCGTGATGATTGACGCTGCTATTGAGGTAATGAACGCTGTTGGAATTCACGGTGATCACATTCATTACGACAAATTTCTCGACGCGAGTAATTTAGCGCCTGGATGATGCAATGCTTTCGATTTAGGTTGTCTTGTTTCTAAAACAAAAAAAGGGCCACAACCTGTTCAGGTAGTGACCCTTTTTTTATTGGTGATAATCCGATGAAGTATTGTTCTGCTAGGTCTCTGCTAGCCAATCTGGCCAGCCAGCCTTCTTGTTTGCTGCCATTGCTAAAACTCGTTCATCGGCATCAGCAAACTGCTCATCCCATTGTTTCAGTCGAGGTTTGGCGATTTTGGCTTCCCAGAGTGGTGGAATGAAAGACGCAAGGAAGCAGCCAACAATACTTGGCATTTGTGGGGCCTCGGTATGCGGGGGTAACTTCTGGTAGTGCATATCAGGGTCGAGGTGATGCTCCGAGTGGGTTGATATCTCAAAAGAGACAGCCCTTGAAAAAGTGTTTAGATGATTCCATGAGTGGCGCGGCCCGAGTTGGGTATCGGGGTTTCTGACGATGCCGTAGTGCTGGGTGTAGTTAAATCCGCCAAGAATCATAAAGCTTACTGCCCAGGTAGCTAACAGGTAGGGCACAGCGGTGATGCCGCCGGCGATAGTTAGAAAAATTGTAATCCAGCTACTAAGGGTAATGACTGCCCACAGAAACCGGCTCTTTAATGACCAATTACTTAACCCAAGCTTAGTCAAACGCTGTTTTTCCAGTTTGATGGCGTCTTTAGTTCCAGCAACGATCGAGCGGGGAACAAAGCCATACACCCATTCTCCCCTAACCGGGGTATCGCCGTCGCGTGCTGTACCGACATGGGGATGATGGATATGATTATGGGCCAGGTCATTGAGAGGAAGCCCATAGACGGTTTCGTACAGAGTCGCGCAAATCAAAGAAAATCGATCGTGGCGATGCATAAGTTCGTGGGCAGAGGGCAGGCTGCCAAGTGCGGTTAAGAAACCGACAACCAGAGTCGCGCCGATCGTGTTGGTTATGCCCAGGCTCCCGGTTGAGATTTGATGGGCAAAAGTTAGCCAGAGTGCCCAGGTCAGGGGTAACTGGATGAATAAAATGGCATCACAAACCCAGTCCTTAACGTGTTGACGTTTACTGTGGTCGGGACCACTAAGGAAATCAGCCACCGCTATGGCGATAAATCCGGTTAGTCCTATCCAGACCCAGCCGCCCCCAAGGTTCATTCCAATGATGCCAACTGTGAGCATGGCTGCGGCAATAAGGTATCGAGCGTATTCTTTTATAGCGTCCATTTAGGATGTCAGTTCCTGAGAAATTAATAGGCTATCGAGTGGATCTGCGAAGTGCGTTTGTTCGCACCTGCACAATAGGTTAAATAATAGCGATTACTGCTAAAAAAAGCTTCATTTTTAGCAGCGCATGGGTATGATGGCCGTAAAACTAAATTTGTTTGCTGCGCTGCGGTAGCCAAAAAGCTGTTAGTTCCATTGTTATCCGTCAGCGTAAACAAACGATCTAAGATGTTCTTAAGGAGAGGCATGATGCAGACTCAAGCTGCAGTGTTGCGGGCCAAGGG
>JAESTY010000222.1 GCA_016763355.1 Immundisolibacteraceae bacterium | reverse complement strand
ATTTTTAAAATCCTTTTATATCAAGCTGTTAGCAAAACGACTTGTGTTCAATATTGATTTTTACTCATTTTAGCAAAAACCTTCGTTTATGCCTGTTGCCAGATTCCATCAAAATTGCCAAGAAAAAACACGAAATAACACATCCGTAACAACGGATAACTTTGAGAAATCTATGAATATTAAAATGACGACCCACCCCGCAAGCCGCGGAAACAACGGCCTATGGCTATTGACCGCCCCACAAACAGGGGTGCATACAAATGAGTGCTAAAAAACCAGAAGGCGGGCCATTAGGCGGGATATTTTCTTTTCTCGGGGGGATTGTTGGCGCAGCATTTGGCAATGCCATTGGCGGTCATTGGATTTTTATCATCATTGGCGTGTTGATTGGCGCGTGGCTTGGGCTGATCATTGAACATATTGTCTTTCGCCTAATCGTGATTGCCCTAGCCATCATTATGTTTATTGCACGACAAGCCCTTTTTCAGGCGGTGCGCGAAAGTTTTGCTTTTATAGAAAGCTCTACGCCCTATGAATATGCGGTTACTGAATTATCAATGCATAAATATACATTTATTTTAACATTATGGGGTTGACATACGACCCTAATTATTTTCTTGCGAGTGGTGGTCAATATGTGTTACTTTCTTACATTAAACACATAAATAGACCACCAAGGAGGAGGCTATTATGAGTATTAAAGAAAATTTTAAAAACGCGTACAAAAAGTATATCGAACCAGCTGTACTTACGAGTGTGTTTTTGGCTAGCGGGGCAGTTAATACCGCTCTAGCTCAAGACAACAACGGCAACACACGTGGTGCCTATAACGATCGAACAGCACCTACGGAAATGAACTTCACAAGAAAAATGCTACCCAGTAAGGGGTATTTTCGTGATATTGATTTAACAGGAAACAATGCAACCTCAAAAATTAAAAGGGATGGACCACAACTCTTCTCCGATGATTTTTTAGCCCTCGTAGTTCGTGGTGGCAATAAAGACCTAATTGCTGCAACAAAGAATGCCACAAAAACGATTGCTGTAAAACTTCATGATGCGGCTCATATGATAGCTGATGATGAAGATCATGACCCGAATACGGTAAAAATATCAATTTATGCTAATGGACGGTTCGTAAAGGATGTTGATAATATTACAAATCTTCATGATCAGAAATATATTAACCGTACCGTAATGAAAGAGTTAATTATCGCCTATAGGACTGATATACTACCGCACTTGGTTAATGCTCTGACTAAAAAAACCGATAACCAAACCGATAATACCGTTGCCGCTGTGACACGAACTCCTCCGGCAATGGAATAGACTTGGACTTCCGCAAGTTAAGTTAAATTACCAAAATCAACGGCCTTAGTTTCAAGTCCTTTTGGTATACTAACATCGGGCGTATGAACGGTTGAAACCTCTAGTGAGGCAACACTTGATGGAGCTGCCGCATTTTCAAAAGATGGCACGATACTATCGACTTTAATACCACTTTTAGCATAAGAAACACTGGTATCCTGTGCTAATTCAAGACTAGTTTTCGCCATAAGCGAATCAAATAAATCACTTTCATCAAGCGGGGCATTTTGGAGCATTTCTACATTAACAGCCTCTTCTTTTGACCCCACATTATAATTTGCCAGATCAACCTCTTCATACTCCTTATCCACCAAAATACTACGCCGCGCTTCAACTGTAGTTGCATCTGCAACAGCTATATTCACGATTTCATTACCATTTTCAAGTTTTGAGGTTTGTTGAACAATTTGCGTTTGCTCAGCCTTTGTTAGCGCATTTTCCAAGCGATTTTCTAATTTTTTAACTTTCTCCTCTAATTCATCAATATCATGCTCAACGACTTTAATTTCCGCATCAATTTCATTATTCTCGTCTTCAAGTAAATTATTCGCTGCAAGCAAGGCCACATATTCAGGTAAATCTTCCTTGCCCTGCGCCTTTAATTCCGCCATCCGTTCTTTATTTTTATCAAACTTCTCTTTATTTTCATTTTTCTTATCATTTAAGACATCAATCTTGGCATACAAAACTTTAATTTGTGCTTTTAATGCTTGTATATCAGCCTGAATTTGCTTAAGGAAAATATTGTGTTTTTTCTTTTCGGCCTCTTTTTTCTCAGCAAGACCGAGCAGGTATTGCGTGGCTTTTGGAGGACATTTGTGCTGATATCCAGGGCCAACTGTAATGCCATCACAGTCCATGGAAGAAAGAGTTAGCAATAATCTCTCCTGCACAGCATTCGCAGCGGAAACATTGTTCACCGCGCTATCTTGACCATTGATATTGGTGTCGTTTGGTATGCCCACTTGTCTTTCCCCACTACTCGTTTTGACAGATGCCTTTTGATTGGCTCTATATGCTAATAATATACGGGAAAATCCTTAATATAAGGTTTATGGAAATATCACATTTGATCTGTATTTGATCTTTATTTTATGCACTATCAAAAAACTAATATTAATCAAATAGTTAAAAATAAACCCAATATAAGCCCAATTAAGCTTGAATTATAAACATGGGGAAAATCACGCTTTTATGCGTTTTTTTGACGCATCATTAACTTACTGACCATAAGCTGTAAATTATGAGCGAAGATGTACGAATAAATGTAACTCAAGATATGCGCAATGAAATGGTCAAGCAAATCAACCGTACAGGATGCGGCGCAGCGGCATTAATCACTTATATGAAAGATCAAGGAACATTACCGGATGAGTTAACATGTGGAATGATAAATGCCTATATAAAAGGCAGGATTATGAGTGCACAAATTTTGCATATGAAAGTTATAATGAATTCATGGGCGATGCTAAAAAACAAGGACGAAATATTCACAACTATCACTCCGAAAATTATCAAACAATTAAAAATCCATGCAATCCGTACAGGTATTAGCGAAACCCGCCTGATTAAAGGCCGAGATGACTTACCCAATAAATTAACCTGCCACCAAATAGGTTCATGGACTAGCGGTGCAACCAAAACCGCAAAAACCTCATCACTAAATTATGTACTAAAGCTATGGGAGAACACACCCGACAAGCCAGAATACAAAAAAATAACTGCGGGAATGCTTGAGCAAATCAACAACCATAAATCCCGTACGGGGAAAGGAACATCGGCACTATTAAGAGGAATGCGCAATAAAATCCCTGATGGACTTAATAGTGGCATTGTTAGTAGTTGGACGTTAGGGAAAAACAAGACAGCAAGAAAAGACCATTGGGAATGCATAATCAAATTATACGAACAAACCGCCAGCTTGAACAATCAAGTAGATGTACCCAAGAACCCGAAATACCAAGAAATATCAGAGGAAATACGTGAAGAGGTAAACGCTCATATTAAAAGAACCGGCATTGGCGTACACAGTATATTACGTGGAAACAACCCTGATAAGCCACATGGCATTTATGGGCAGGCAATGGGCAACCTTCTGCGCGGAAAAACATCGCGAATACGAAAAGATTGGCTTAATTATTTTATTAAACGATGGGAAGCCACTCCCGACCGTTTGATAATTATAAAGAAACAGTCCCATCCGAGAGGAACGATTAAAGAGGGGTATACAATAATAAATGGGCAACAACTCAAATGGCTTAAAAAATATCAAGAGCAAACATTTTTACCTTCTCTCATATTAAAATCCGAAGATAAACCAAAAGATTTAAGCACACAAATGATAAGCACTTGGTTATCGTCGGTACAACGCACTGCCAAAAAAGAGCATCTTGATTTTGTATTTGCTGCTTGTGAAAAACTAGCACGGCATCCACAACAACCTATTGTTATTGATGATAAAACAAGGGGCGATTTACAGCGATACTATGAAAGGACGGGGATAGGCGGGGTTGCTTTACTTAAAGGAAAAAAGAAAATACCAGATGGATTAACTCCCGACCATATCAGTAAATGGATTAACGGCTACACAGCAACCGCTCGTAAAGATCATTTAAAATATGTAATGAAATTGTACGCCGAGCGTCTATCTTGGTACTCCAAGTTTTTCTGAATAGAGAATTGCTGAAAAACCTACGATAGAAAAGCCTGTTGATCCAAAAGCATTAATCATCACCATCAACAGTATGCATTAAGAATTGAAGAAGCATTACGATGAAACCGTAAATATAAATACAAGTTTAAAACCCCAAGGACTAAAGGATAGAATGATACAGGGGTGGATTGGTCAACGCATTAAAACCGCCCGTAAAGATCATTGGGATTATGTTATGAAATTGTACAAAGTGTTTGAGAGCTAAAATATATTGGCAATCTTTGCCAATACCTGTCATACTTAGATTTTAGGAGATATTATTATGGCGACATTAAACATTTCATTACCCGACCCAATGCGTACGTGGATACAAGAGCGCGTAGATGAGGGAAAATATTCAACCAGTAGCGATTATGTGCGCGATCTCATTCGTCGTGATCAAGATCGCAAGCAGAAAATCGAAGCCATGCAACAGGCTATCACGCAAGGCTTACAAAGCGAAGGTGTCAAAGATTTTGATATCAAGACTTTCACCAAACGGATGCTGAAAGAAAGCCAAATTGATGGCTAAATACACGCTTAAAAGGTTAGCTGAAATCGACTTTAAGAAAATCTGGTACTACACTGAAAAAAATGGGGTGTCTCCCAAGCGATAAAATACACGAATGAATTAGAAAAGGTCTTTTTGATTCTGACTGATAATCCATTGATGTGCCGTGAGCGTTTTGAGTTTACCCCGCCGATGTGTATCCACTATCATGGCTCACATTTGATCATTTATTTAATGACAGACGGTCAACATATTATCATTGCCCGTATTTTGCATGAGAGCATGGATATTGACGCTCAATTACAATAGTTTTTTTCTACTATATGGGTTCGCTTAGTTCGTCCGAAGGATACAAGGGCAGGAGCCCGCAGGACATGAGTTTCAGTTTACCCACGGTACATGGAAGTACGGCTAGAACAGAGTAAAAGAACGTCATGCATCAATGAAAACCAAGTGCGGCCTAAAAACCACCCGCACCAAATAACCTCTTT
>JAESTY010000221.1 GCA_016763355.1 Immundisolibacteraceae bacterium | reverse complement strand
GTTCAACCTTGATCGAGGAAGAGCCATTAGTAGAAGAAATAGACCCGGGTTCTGATGAAGGCTTCGAAGATCCTGGTTTTGGTTTAACCCCTGAATTTGAAGAGGGTGAAGAGGGTGAGGTATTTAATCTCGAAGAGTTTTATAAAGAGCTTAACGAAGAAGATGAAGGTGAAGACGAAGAGCAGTTTGATGAGGAATTTAATCTCGAAGGATTAGATCAACTTTCGTTTAATAAATTGAGAAGCGGTGAGTTCGAGACTTCGATGAAAATTTATTATGACAATCAGGGTTTTTGGGGCCAGCCTGTAGTGACGTTGATAGTAGAAGGGCCGGGGGCTTGATTTGATTAAATTTTCGAGTTGTCAGGTGCTGGCTGTTGCCAATAGCTACCTAGTCACTCCGTTCCCTGGATGACGGTTTCAGCAAATCCACTGCTCTTCACCAATACGGTTGTTCTAGACACAAGGAAGCACGAGCAGTGGATGATAAGTCCACTGGGTGATTACGGGCACTGTAAGACTGCTCGGTTTTTGCCCGTTATCCTAAGTGAATTTGCCAGAGTGGCATTAGAGCAACCGATTGTGTTTGTGGCTGATCACGAATTAATTGTGCCGATTGCGGTACTAGGCCTTGGTAAAGAGGTCAATTTTTTCGTCGATGAAAAAGATCAATGGACCGGCCGTTATATCCCTGCCTATGCCCGGATGTACCCGTTTATCCTTGCTCCTCGACGTGACGGTAATGATTATTCGGTCTGTATAGACGAGGATTACCCTGGTTTTAATGAGCAACAGGGCACTAAATTATTCGATAGCACAGGCTCGCAAAGCGAATTTACTCAAAACGCAGTTGCCTTTGCTTCTGAATATCAGCGCGAGCGTGAGCAGTCGTTAAAGTTCACCGCGCGAATCAAACAATTGGGCCTACTGGAGCAAGCCAACTTTTCGTTTGGAGATGAGGAGGAAGCCTCAGTGGGTGGTTTTATGACAATTAACAGATCAAAGCTCAACGGGCTGTCAGAAACCGATCTGCTAGGTTTGTTTGAGCAAAATGCCCTTGAGCTGATTTACCTGCAATTAGCCTCGCTGGCTAATTTTGATTACCTGGCGTCACTGGGTAAATAGTCTCTACCAGCTATTGAATCGAGATAGCGAGCAGCGACCATGATTAATTTGCATTGCTGTGCTCTTCGAAATCAACAATGTTGAATAGGCCTTGCTAGTTGGCCTGGGTCAGACAGAACTAGCCCTGTAATTGTCGAGGCAGGCGAAACTGGATAGTCTCTTCAACCCCAGGGTGAAGACTAACTTCTGCGCTGAAATTTCTTTGCAGCTCAGTCACCACCTCGGATACCAGCTCTTCGGGCGTCGAAGCACCCGCACTAATGCCGACGGTGTTGACGCCATCGAACCAGGCGGTCTGGAGCTCAGAGGCTGATTGGATGCGGTATGCGGTCACATCCTTGGCACTGGCGACTTCTTTTAGGCGGTTTGAATTCGAGCTATTGTCAGCGCCGATAATCAGCATTAATTCGACATGGTCGGCGATCGATTTGACTGCGTTCTGGCGGTTTTGAGTGGCGTAGCAGATGTCTTTGATATCGGGTCCGGTGATGTTGGGGATTTTCAAGGTCAGTGCATCAAGAAGTTCTCGGGTGTCGTCGACCGATAATGTGGTCTGTGTGACATAAGCAAAGCGCTTATTTGTTGTATCGGGAAGAGCTTCGATATCAGCGACGCAGTCGACAACATGAAAATTTTCTAAATTTCCGCAGATGCCGTCGACTTCCGGGTGGCCCTGGTGGCCGATAACAATCACCTCGTAGCCTTCCTTTTCATACTGCAGACTTTGCAGGTGTACTTTGGTAACCAATGGGCAGCTGGCATCTAGAATTACTAATTCTCTTTGCTCCGCTTTACCGACAATTACTTTAGATACCCCATGTGCGCTAAAAATTGCGTGGGCACCGATGGGTATTTCTTCAAGGGTCTCTACGAAAACCGCTCCCTTGGCGGTGAGGTCTGCTAGCACCTTTTGGTTATGGACTATCTCATGGAGCACGTAGACAGGGGCCCCATAAAGCTCAAGGGCTTTATCAACAATGTCTATGGCCCGTACTACGCCGGCGCAAAACCCTCTTGGCTGTGCTAGTAAGATTTTCATTTAAACGCTTCCCAGAGGCGATGGTGGGACGTTTGGCAGGTTCCTGGTCAACATTTTGATCAATTGTCTAAGAGTTCTGTCGTGATGGGCGCCGAACTTCACGAACAATGCACTCAGCATCACACTACGACGTGAAATTTTAATCGAGCTGCCGTCTGGATCAGCACAATTATTATGGATTTTACGCAGGGTCAACAAGGCTAATAACAGGGGAAAAACCAGAAACTGGCGGATCTCTTTTTCCTGTCTGGGAATGGACAGGGCGTAATCCAGCGCGCTGCCGAGATGGTAACGGGTCACGCCAACCAGGTGTTGCATTCCCGCAGTCAGCGATGGATTGGCATTCATGTCTTTAAGGTCTTTCAGATCATACCCATAGCGGCTGAACAGGTCCTGCGGTAGCCAGCAGACACCGCGCTTTTGATCTACCCAGATATCTTTGAGTATGTTGGTGAGCTGTAACCCCTGGCCAAACGAGAAAGCCAATTTGGTTAATGCTTCTTTGCGCAGGGCTATTTTTTCTGAATAGTCGCAAAACAATTTAGTTAGCATCTCACCGACGACACCGGCGACGTAATAGCAGTAGCTGTTCAGGGTGGCCATATCTGGCAGCCCGTTTGCGGTAAGGTTTTGTTGAAATTCCGGCATGCCGGTGGCCATACTCGAAACACAGGTATTAATGGCCTCTATCTGGTCGCTGTTAAGTTGACGAGTGATATCAAGCACCTGGCTAGTATTGGCCACCAGGTCGCGTTCACCTTCAGGGGTTTTTTCACCGAGTTGTGGTGCAAGAGTTGCAGCATAGCTGTCGGCCCCACTGCCCCCATTCACTAATTCGATAAATTGGCGACTGAACTGAGCCTTATCATCATTGCTCAGGGCTTCGTCGTCCTCGATGGTATCGGCGATCCTACAAAGCAGGTAGGCGTTACCAACCGCCTGTTCTAGTTGTTCCGGTAGTAAAGGAATAGTTAGTGCGAAGGTCCTGGAGACTTCCCCAAGTGCCTTTTGTTGGTATTCAATATCTTGTTTTGAGATTGAAGGGGTCACGGTCGTGTTCATGGGTTTGGTCATTCAGCTCGCCCATATGAGGAATATTGATGTGATGAAAACGTTCTGAGAGCCAATCGGTTGATCGATTAACTAGATTGGGGCAATGATATAGTGCGCCGGCTTTTTTAGGGCGGTTATTTGGCTGCTACTAGCAAAGCACACTTTGTTTACGACGGTCCTTGCAAGTGTGATCGGTTGCTAACAAGCTAAAAATTAATGACTTAAATTTATATGGTGTGACTGATTTGAGGATGGGTAAAAATTGAACAGCCTGGCAGGTGCAGTTGATCAGGCGCTAGTGCCGGTGATGGCGGTTATTTTCTGTGGTTATATCTGGCGTCGATTAACACCGGCTGGCATCGATGCGCTAGTTATGCGGCGGGTGCTTGGGGCTTTGGTGATGTATGTGACTTACCCGGCATTGGCATTTAGCGTCATTACTCATGCGGATCTAGATGCTGAGATGCTTTGGGTGCCGGGGCTTACTGTTTTTAGTATTTTTGTCGGCGCACTGTTAGGTCGTTTAGTGGTCCCTCTGGCTGGTGTTTCCGGTCGGGCCGAGATTGGCGCGGTGATACTTGCCTGTGGCTTTGGCAACCTGATATCTATGGGTATTCCGGTGGTTGCGGCCGTGTTTGGTGTGGCCGCTTCTCGATATGCGATTTACGCGGATATTATGGGATTAGCGCCCTTGCTGTGGACCCTGGGGTTCTGGATAGCCTTGCATTTTGGCAGTTCAGACAGTGAAAAAGCCTCACCCAGCGCGTTGCTGGGTCGAATTCTTAAATTGCCACCAATATGGGCATTTTTTATTGCTTTGGGGTTCAATTTAGCAGGTATCAGCTTACCTTCTGGTATTGATAAGGCAGCAGATATGGTTGGCCAGGCGACCATGCCCTGTATGTTGCTCACGGTCGGCATGTCCCTGAGTCTGGCCAGCGTGCGGCGTTACCCGCGGGCGATTGCAGTGGTTGCAGTGGTTAAATTGATGTTGATTCCGGCGTTGGTATTATTGGTTGGTGAATTCATCCTGGGCAGCAGTGAGATGGTCAGTGCAACGGTGATATTAGCGGCTATGCCGACCATGATGGCAACGATTATTCTGAGCGAAGAATTTGGTCTTAATACAGAACTGCTGGCAACCTTGATGGTCGGTAATACGTTGCTGTTTTTTGGAACCTTGCCGTTCTGGCTTTATTTATTGGTGGCATAACCATTGAACTGAATGTTCTGCTCGAAACAATACAGTCCAGCTTTAATTTAGCTTAAATAGGCCACAAAAAAAGGCCGGTGTAGCATGGCTACACCGGCCTTTTTTCGTTTGATGTGGGTCTACTAGCTCATATCAGCGATACGGGCTTTCCAGCGTTCAATCACCTCTGGGTTTTTGGTGTAAAGCGGTGGCTCACCCTTGATGACGTTGCCAACATTGGCAACCGCCGCAACTGGCAAGGACTCCATCACATCTCTAGAATGGCCAAGCATATGTGGGGTGAGGATAACGTTGTCCAGTTCCCGGAACGGATGATCCATTGGCAGTGGCTCGTCGATGAACGCATCAAGGCCTGCTCCTGCGATAACACCGGTTTTGAGTGCATTAGCAACCGCAACTTCATCCAGGGCAGCACCGCGCGCGGTGTTGATCAGGTAGGCGGTGGGTTTCATCATCACCAGTTCTGCTTCACCAATCATCGCTTTGGTTTCATCGGTCACGGTGACATGGACACTGACAAAATCACTAGTTTTTAACAGGGTTTCCATGTCAACTTTTTTAGCACCAGCGGGCGCGTTATCCTGATCGACATAGGGATCAACATATTGAATTTCGGTTTCCCAGCCCTGTTGACGTTCAACTACACCGCGAGCGATTCTACCCATACCGATCAAGCCAATGGTGCGATGGCGGACGCTACAGGCGGTGAGTACTTTTGGCCGCGGAGCATTGTCGCGCAGTAGCTGCTCTTTAAAGGGCAGCTGCATTGCTAGCGCAGAAATTAGCAACATGGTGGCTTCGGACATACCGAGAAAATTTTCTGGAGTCGCACCGTGACCAACAATAATGCCGAGTTCAGTTGCCGCATCAACGTCAATGGATTCAACGCCGATAACCGGAGACATGATGGCTTTTAGCTTAGGTGCTGCTTGCATCATTTCACGACTAATAACCGTGATTGGGCTGACCAGAGCAATGTCGGTGTTGCCAAATAGTTCAGGCCAGTCTTCTTTGGCATAAATAGTTGGTCCCGGGGGTACATTCGGGGTGCCGCGAATAATTTCAACATCAAGGCTGCCAAGGGCATCGGCCAGTACATCGGATATCCAGTCGTTGGATATAAGAACGCGTAATTTGCTCATGAGATATTCCTCCTGAATTTCAGTTAGCCCGACTGATCTATTTGGATCCTTTGAAATTATTATTGATGTCGGGAATTTGGGGGTGATCGGCGGTGGCCTAGTTTAGGCTGGAGCCACGCTAATGGGCTAATTCTATTAGCCGACGGCCACTAAGGGCAACATTGACAGTTCATGGCTGGTCTGCACTTAAGCCGGGGCCCTGCTAGTACCAATGCAGTGGCCGGTATCAGGTGCTGCCAAAAACTGCTTTAGTCAGTCAGTGTCCGCTGATGGATTTGGTGTAAATTAGTCGTCACTTGTAACCACCCCTATTCACTGATTGTGACTCTATAAATATATAGATTTAAGGAGCAGCTGTTATGGCCGAACCCGTAAAAATTAAGCTTTTTTATAACTTTCGTAGCCCCTATTGCTACCTGGCTACCCGCTCGATGTTTCGGTTGATTGATAACTACAATGCCGAATTTGAATGGCGCGCACTCGGTGGTTGGAGTGGCCGTTCTTCACCGGAACGCGCTGCTAAAAAAATCCATATTGCGCGCCAGGATGGCAAACGTTGGGCTGATCGGCTTGGCATTCCGTTTGTGCCACCGCCAAAAACCACGGATCCAACTCGTGCCGGCGCCGGATCATTGCTGGCCGAGGAACGCGGCCGTTTGCGCGAATATATCTTGTTGGTGATGCAGGCCGAATGGACCCAGGGCAAAGATATTGGTGACCTGGATGTTCTACTCGGTGCCGGCACTCAGGCAGGTCTTGATCGGGACGAATTGGCTGCCGCGGTTGATGATCCCGTTCGGCTTAAAGTACTCGATGATAACTGGGCCCATGCAGAGGAGCTTGGCGCCTACGGCGTACCCATTTTTATGATTGGTGAGGAAATTTTCTGGGGTAACGACCGAATAGAGTTTGCGGAGGAACGATTGGTTGATCTTGGCGCTAATTTGAAACCACCCTTGTGATTTCTCTGCTTGGAATGTAATCCCAGGAATTCATCACAGCGGGGTTAGTGATTAGTCGTATATATGCGTCGTTGAAAAGCTCCGTTGGGGTTATTCGACGACGTTTTTTTTGTTTTTAATTTCGTGGTCAATTTTTTATAAACTGTTGTTTTTTATAAATTAAAATTTTAGGAGATGAGATTTTTGTTTTTATTTATGCCTGGTTAGTAAACCAATCGATCGGTTATCTGTAGCACTACTAAAAAAGGTTATTCAATTAGGCTAATTTCGTTCAAGAGCAGCGCTAAAGTGTCGAATAAGAAGGAGGCTGGATAACTATTCAAAAAAAACAGTAGATCGCTACTTGCTAACTATGGATTTGAGCATAAGAGATATGGATAAGAAAAAGGGTGAGGATGTCACAGCGGAAGAACGAGCAGACCTGCTTTCGGGGCACCAGGTCGTGCAGGGGAATGACACACCTGCAGCAACGACCAGACCCGGGGGAATTTCCGCCCAGGTAAACAATGGTTTAATTAGTTCCGGTTGGACTACCCCGACAGCGACTGGGAATCTCGCGTTTGACCACCATCGCGATGACTATTTAATTTTGCAAAATCGTCTTGCTGAGTTTCTGCGGGAAAGTGGCTGTTTTGAACAGGCCGAAAACCGCTATTTGAAGCTAGCCGGGATTTTTGGAAGTGAAGACGAACAGGATAAAGACCGGCGGGCACTGGCTACGGTGCTAAACAATTTATCCGTGCTCTACACGACCACGGGTCGTTACGCAGAAGCCCTGCATCAGCAGCAACGTTCATTGAAGTTGATTGAAGTTGAATTTGGCTCAAGCCATCCGGCAACGGCTACCTGCTTAAATAATCTTGCTGAGATCTATCGTAAGCAGGGCCGTAAACTGGAGACCGAACTGCTCTGCCAGCAGTCGCTACGGATACGCTTGGAGACCATGGGTTCTAATCATCCCGAAGTTGCCATCTCTCTGAATAATCTTGCTGAATATTATCGAGAGCAGAACTGCCTGGAAGAAGCAGAGGCGCTTTACGAATGGGCTTTGGAGATCGTTTCAGATGCGATGGGTGAACAGCACCTGGATGTGGCGATGATTCTTAATAATATGGGACTGCTCTACACCGCGAAGGAAAATTTTGACAAGGCAGAGCAGTGTCACGAAAAAGCGCTGTCTGTGGTTCGTCGTCACCATGGCGAGGAACATTCAGCGGTGTCTACCGCGCTGAATAATATGGCGCTGATGTGTCAGCGGCGTCAGGAGTTTGCCAAAGCACGCGCGCTGTTTGAACAATCCCTGGAACTGGAAGCAAAACTGATGGGCGCTAGTCATCCAAATGTGGCGCTCTATCACGGTAATCTGGCTCGTCTTTTTGAAGAGATGGGCCTGTTTGAATTAGCCGACAAGCAGTACCAGCTAGCACTGGGCATTATGGGTAAAGATATTGGTCCAGCATCGCCAGTTACTGCCACGCTGCTGACTCAGCTTGCAGATTTTCGCGAACGACAGCAGCAGCCTGCTGAAGCCACCAGGTTACGCAATCGGGCAGCGCGAATTCGCGATCAATTCGAAGATTCGTTACTGTTTTAGTCGCTGTTCGGTCGACTTCAGAGAGACCATTAAAAGCCCTTGTCTGCTACAGGCAGTCTCGGTTCAGGTTGCTTCTGCTTCTGTCGGGAACGCATAGGGTAGTTCTAATAGCGATAATTCAAGGCCGTTGACCGATAAAGGCTTTTCTAGCGCAGCGAGTCGAATAACAGCAAGTAACCGATAGTGGCCGCCCGACAAAATCGAAGCATCTACCACGGTGCCGACACTTTGCTCATTGCCCTCGGCCATTATCGGATCCCCGGCTACCGGGACGGGTTCAGAATTGTCTGCATCGATTTCAAACAGCATCATGCGTTTTTTGAGTTTCCCCAGATATCGGGTTCGCGCGACGATTTCCTGACCGGGATAACAACCTTTTTGAAAACTTACCCCATTGATTAAATCAAGGTTAATCATTTGAGGGATAAAGGCATCGCTGGTCGCTGTTACAACCGTCGGTTGGCCGTTGTTAATAGTTTCAAGTTTCCAGTCGTTTTCATGGCTGAAAGCCGGAGCTTTTTCGGTCGATTCCAGGAAAAATTCTGCTAGCTGTTGTTTGGGCCCCAGCAGCAGAAACGAGTCGGTATCACCGGGTTGGCGAACCAGGGTAACTAGCGGAAATTTAGTACTTTGTCGGCAGCTGTAGTGTTCTGCCCCGGCTTGAAAACCTCTGCCAGCTAGCCAACTGGCGGCGTCATCACCCCAGATGCTGGCAACTCCATCGGATTCCGTTAGGTTTTTTAGTGTGACCGACGAGCGCATTACAAACATCTGTAGACGCTTGGTCAGCGATTCCAGCACTTCGCTTGGTGTGATGGCGAGGAACCCGGTGTCGGTCGCAATCAGCTGGAACAGACCTAATAAACGGCCCTTGTGATTACAATAGCCACTAATCTGGCCACTATCTTTGGACAGTTGATTGGCATCATTGGTCAATTGACTCTGCAGAAATGAGGCTGCGTCCTCTCCGGTGATATTTAAGATACCGAGATGGTTGAGCAGAGCGATTTTCAGCACTGAACCTGAAGTTGGTTGCTGAGGGTTTGCGGGGAATCGGTCACAAAAATTTAGCCAGCTTGTCTTATTTTGGGTCACGGTTTGCCTCGGTGGTCTGGGAATATAGACTGGGGAATATAAGCTTCGGAATCCAGCTCTGGGAATACAGCTGTTAGAGATGATAGGTCCAGGGATTACAAAACCCAACAGCCATTTTGAACTGATTTGGTGACGGCGGTAAGTAGGTGTGACAAATTTAACCGTTGAACAATAACAATGGCTTGCGTCCGTAGCGTTTTTGTTAATCATTTTTATCAGGAGTGTTGGTTTAGCAATGGTTGATTTGGGGTCATTGAAGTGGCAGTTGCGCCGCGGCAAATTAGAGCTGGACATCGTATTACAGCGCTTTCGCCAGCGTTATCCATTTGAGCAGCTGAGTGACCAGGAATTGCAGGCATTAGCCGATCTATTAGAACTTTCCGACGAAGAGTTGCTAGACATGTTTCTAGATCGGAATCAGCCCTCAGCCCCTGATCAACAGCAAATGTTGAAAAAAATTCTCGATGCAGCTCACTCTAACCCTGGGTAAGTCCCCAGGTTTTAGCCTGTTGCTGTTGGTTGGCGGTGGGTTGGCTCAGATTGGTTTCTGGTCGTTACCCGGTTATTGGGCCGGGGTGTCGGCATTGGTTGGAGCTGCCTATTTGTTCCAGCAATGGTGGGTTCACATAGCGCGATATAGCCCTGAGTCTATCGTCTCGCTCAAGCTAATTAGCGACAACCAATGGCAGGTAGATACTCGGCAAGGGCGACCATCTGACTCTCTCAAACTGCTGCCAGGTGGTTTTTGCCACCCGTTACTGGTGATGTTGCGGTTTAAAGATCCAAATGGCCAGAAGTACGCTTTGATCATACCGGCCGATGCGGTTGCATCTGAGCCGTTCCGACAGCTGCGGGTTGTGATAATGGCATCGATCACAGAATGACTTAATACCAGAATGACCAAATCCGGAACAACCAAATCCAGCATAGTTATGTGCAGTAGAGTTCAACTATCTAGATAACTGTTATTCATCCGGGGTACCTGTCATCCATCCGGGGTGAGAATGGTCGGCTGTGGATGGTCAATTTGATCCGGGTAATCCAGTGAGTAGTGCAGTCCCCGGCTCTCGGTACGTTGCCTGGCCGAGCGGACAATTAAGTCGGCAACCAGGACCAGGTTCCTCAGTTCTATCAGGTCATTACTGACCCTGAAGTGGCGGTAATACTCGTTGATTTCCTGGTTTAACAACGCAAGTCGGCTTGCTGCCCGCTGCAATCTTTTGTTGGTGCGAACCACGCCCACATAATCCCACATGAATCGGCGCAATTCTTCCCAGTTGTGGGCGACTACCACCTCTTCATCAGAATCTGTGACCCGGCTTTCATCCCAGGAGGTTATTTCGATCGTGGGTTCGGGCTGGCGTTGAAGCAGCTCGCTGATGTCTTTGGCCGAAGACTGGGCGAATACCAGACATTCCAGCAGTGAGTTACTAGCCAGTCGATTAGCACCATGCAAACCGGTATAGCTGCACTCTCCCAAGGCGTAGAGGCCGTCGATATCGGTGCGACCGTTAAGGTCAGTGACGATGCCGCCACAAAGGTAGTGGGCTGCTGGGACCACTGGAATCGGCATGGTAGTAATGTCCAGACCGTAGTTCTGGCACTGGCTGGCAATTGCCGGGAAATGTTGCAGGATGAATTCAGCCGGCTTATGGCTGATATCAAGAAGTACATGATCGAACCCATGTAGCTTCATTTCGCTATCGATTGCACGGGCGACGATATCCCGAGGCGCGAGCTCCTGTCGTGAATCGTAGCGATGCATAAAGGCTTCGCCGGTTGGCAGTTTTAACTTAGCGCCTTCGCCGCGTAATGCTTCTGAGATCAGGAATGAGCCCGCATCAGCATGATAAAGGCAGGTCGGATGAAATTGAACAAATTCCATGTTGCCAACGCGACACCCGGCGCGCCAGGCCATGGCGATACCATCGCCGGTGGAGGTATCTGGATTGCTGGTGTAGAGATAAACCTTGCTCGCGCCGCCGGTTGCCAGCGCCACGGAACGGGCGGAAATCACCGTGACGCGGTGATGTTTGCGATCATAAATGTAAGCGCCGACACAGGTCTTGCCGCCGTCTGGATTATCCGTTGTCACCAGATCCAGTGCGATGTGGTAGTCCAGCAGGGTGACGTTGGGGTGTAGTCGGACCTTGTGCTCCAGGGTTTCAACAATGGCCAAACCCGTGGTGTCGGCGGCATGAATGACTCGACGTTCACCATGGCCACCTTCACGGGTGAGGTGATAATTGGTGAAGTCATCACCAGCGGGGGGATTACTGCGACGGGTAAAGTTGACCCCTTGATTAATGAGCCAGCGGATATTCTCCTGACCGCGTTCAACGGTGAAGCGCACTGCCTGTTCGTCGCAGAGGCCGTCGCCTGCCTCCAGGGTATCTAACAGGTGGGCTTCGATAGAATCAGAATCGGACAACACGGCGGCGATGCCACCCTGGGCGTATTTAGAAGAACCTTCAGTGAGCGCGCCTTTGCCAATCAGGATGACGTTAGCCTGATCTGCAAGGCGTAATGCCAGGCTAAGTCCGGCAGCACCAGCGCCAATGATTAAGAGATCTGTTTGCTGACTAACGGGGTTCATCAAATGGCAATCCGTGAAGCGGAAAAATAGGGTAATGTCTGACCTTAAGTTTGATCGATATCGCTGAAAGATTACTAATATTTTTGAACACGATAGTGATCGTTTTGCAGCATACAGAATATCAACCAGGGTTCAGAAACAAACAGAAGCGTCCTGACTGGCGAATATTTTAACTTAGTCATTGCTGATGCCGAACTTTGCTCTTAGACCGTGGTCTGTTTATGGCATGGGAAATTACGGGGTGGAGTGGGTCTGCTTTTGACGGCCAAATGCCGCATTACAAGGCACTATAAAAACATGGCAACAGATGTCTGACAAAGCGGATATTGATACCGAGCTGGTCCGCAGAGTTCAACGTGGTGATAAGGGCGCTTTTGACCTGTTGGTGCGCAAGTACCAGCAGCGGGTGGCCAAATTGATTTCACGATTTATCTCTGATGCCGCTGAGGTTGAAGATGTGACTCAGGAAGCTTTCATTAAAGCTTATCGGGCATTACCGAATTTTCGTGGTGATAGTGCCTTCTATACCTGGCTTTACCGAATTGCTACCAATGCAGCCAAAAATCATCTGGTAACCATTCGTCGTCGTCCACCGCGTAGTGATGTGGATGTTACCAGTGGTGCGACAGAGCAGGGCTATGAGCTTGAAGGAGACGAGTCTCCTGAGGGTGAAATGATGAGTGAGGAAATTCGGCGCACCATTCAGAAAACCCTGGAGGAGATGCCAGAGGAGTTACGGCTGGCGTTAACCATGTGTGAATTTGACGGTTTGACCTATGAAGAAATTTCCGAAGTAATGGAGTGTCCTATCGGCACGGTGAGGTCGAGAATATTTCGAGCTCGTCATCTGCTGGACAGCAAGCTACGCCCCCTAATAAGCGAACATGAAGTTGAGGACGTTGTGTGATGAATGACAGATTGAAGGAACAGGTTTCAGCTCTGGTAGATAACGAAGTGGAATCCGCATCGAGCAATAGTCTTGATCAGGTGCTGAAGTCCCCGGAGCTGAGACAGACCTGGCAGAGGTATCATCAGTTGGGTGACTGGATGCGTGGGGCCGCTGATGGCAAGGTTGTGAATGTTGACGTTGCCGACCGGGTGCGCATGGCACTTGAGTCTGAACCGGCAATATTGATTCCGGTTCAATCTAGTGTTGATTCTGCCGAAGCAACGTCGAGCTCAGACGTTGGCGCTAATGTTGTTTCTGGCCCGAGACCCTGGGGACAAATAGCTGGCATTGGTATTGCTGCTGCGGTGGCTTCACTGACGGTTTTATTGTTTCAGCAGAATAATTTTCTTGGTTTAGATGACCAATTACCTTTTCTTGCTAGTAGTGAAACGACTCTTCATTCGGTCGAGACTGATAATTCAAATGTTGCGGCAATTGTGCAGACAGCTGAGTCTAGTCAGGATAGCCAGGCCGATCAGCTCAATTCAACGACGCAGCCCACGCAGCTGTCCGCAAGCTTTCAGGAAAAGCTTGATGCTTACCTGGTGAGCCATGTTAAACAGTCGGCTACCAATGGTATGCAGGGTATGTTGCCTTATGCTCGGGTGGTGAACCATGGCACAGGCGCTTCGGTTAAAAATTCTCGCATCGGTCGGCAGGGCCGGTAAATCGTGAACAGAATCTGGTTAGCGCTAGTCTGTTTATTGCCGCTGGAAACAGCACTCGCCCAGGATCAGTCAGACTGGCTTAGACGGATGGAACAGGCTGCCAGTACCATCAGTTACCGCGGAGATTTTGTTTTTGTTCGCGGCGACCTAATGCGCCATATGCGGGTGGTTCACCTGGTTGATAGTGAAGGTGTTCATCAAAGAGTATTCTCGCTGGATGGTCCACCGAACGAAACTTTATTGGGTGGCGGGCAACCAGGGTTAATGGCTGCGAGTGGCTATGGTGGGTCAGCAGAAACTGAAAACCTGCCATTTTCCACTCTACTGCCTCAGCGTTTGCAGGCGCTCAACGGTCTCTATCAAATTTCCCTTGGGGGTATTGATCGGGTTGCAGAGCATCAGGCACAGGTGGTCAACGTGGAGCCGGAAGATGGCTATCGTTTTGGTTTTAGACTCTGGTCTGAACTTGGTTCCGGGCTGTTGTTGCGCGCGCAGATGCTCAACTCAACCGGTCAGGTAATTGAGCAGTTTAGTTTTAGCAGTGTAGACCTGGATGCAGCCGGTGGTTCTATACCGGTAGCTGAAGTGCAACTATCACCACCCCAGCTACTAGCTCCAGAAACAGGTCATTTAACTAACTGGCGAGTTGGAAAAATTCCGCCAGGTTTTGCTTTGCAATCAATGCGACGTTATGCCGGACAACGTCAGGCGGTGGTCGATCATTTACTGTTTTCCGATGGGTTGGCCACCGTATCGGTGTTTATTGAACCCGTACAGGATGGCGATGAATTTTCGAATCAATCGGTTAACACCGGCATCGTTAACGCCCTCACCGGCACCGTGTCTGATAATCAGGTGACCGTGATGGGAGAAGTCCCTGTGGCTACCTTGAGCATGATTTTCAATTCATTACAGCCTGGTGGGCTCGCCGCCTCGGCAGAATCAACCGCCCCATCTGATCCTGTAGGCCAATAACCATGATTGAAGTCACCGCCCGGGTTGAGCGGGCCGATGAACAATTTGTCTGGTTGATGCGTAATATTGATAGCAATTGTCTGCGTTGTCGCCAGGGAAATGGTTGTAGTGGTGCAATTTGGGGCAAGCTATTGTCTTCGCGGCAACTGTTGAAATTACCGAATCGAGTTAACGCTGCTGCAGGCAACCGGTTGCGATTATCTATTAAAGAATCGCATTTGTTGCGGACTTCTTTATTGGCTTATCTGCTGCCGTTGATTTGGCTGATAGCCACAGCGGGCAGTGGGCATTATTGGTATGGTGACGCTGGTGCTATTTTGGCTGCGTTGATCGGCACTATCGTCTGGTTGATCGGTTTTCGGCGACTGGTAGCCTCTCAAAGTGCCGGTAGAGTTTTTCAAAATATGGCCCAAACATTAATGGCTGATCGGGATTGATTGGTTAGAAATTCGATAGCGGATTGCTGAAAAATATTTGAATGGTCAGGAGACTAAATTGCGGATAGTTAAAAAAATTGTTTCGTTGGGAACGTTGCTGTTTGTGTTGAACGGCATTAACCCAGCGCCAGCCCTGGCAACTAAATTGCCTGACTTTGTCGCCCTGGCCGATAAGGCCGGCCCGTCGGTGGTCAACATCAGTACCAAACAGGAACGCAAACGCCATGGTCCTGGTCGACGGCCACCGCAGATGTCCCCGGGCGCTCCGATGGACGATTTTTTTAGACATTTTTTTGGTGATCCTCGAGGTAGTGATGGCCCGATTGCACCTGCTCGATCGCTGGGATCTGGATTTATCGTTTCAGCCGATGGCTATTTACTGACCAACCACCATGTGATTGACGGCGCGGATGAGATTATTGTTCGTTTGAATGATCGTCGGGAATTCGTCGCTGAATTGATTGGTTCGGATGCCCGTTCAGATGTGGCCGTACTGAAAATCGATGCGAATAATTTATCGCCATTAACCATCGGTGATCCTGAACAGTTGAAGGTAGGGGAATGGGTCGCTGCAATCGGAAGTCCGTTCGGATTTGAACATTCGGTTACCGCCGGTATTGTTAGTGCCAAGGGCCGTAGCCTGCCAAGCGACAGCTATGTGCCATTTATTCAGACCGATGTGGCCATCAACCCAGGTAACTCAGGCGGTCCGCTGTTTAATATGGCTGGTGAAGTCGTAGGAATTAACTCGCAAATCTACTCAGGTACGGGTGGTTTTATGGGG
>JAESTY010000220.1 GCA_016763355.1 Immundisolibacteraceae bacterium | reverse complement strand
TGGACAAACTAGTTGCCAGCTATTCAGCTGGTAACTGCAGAATCCGCTCGATCAACGGAGTTAGCTGCTCCGACTTCAAATGAGGGTGGGTGACCATTGGAATTGGACCCCAAACCCCACCACCGCCGTTAATCACTTTGGCGACCAGAAGTGGCACCACGTCTGATTGGTCACGATAACGTTGCGCGACTGCGCGATAACTTGGGCCGACACGTTTTTTCTCAATGGCATGACAGGCATAGCAACCCAGGCTCTTCAAATCCGCAGCAAGTACTTCTGGGTTTACTTCAATCGCGGCTTCGACAACAGCCACTTCGGGCACGGCTTCAACGGCTGCTTCAGTCACCACAGCACTATTGCTCTCTGAACCACACCCGGTTAATGACAAAGCGACAAGGATGGCGAGGGATAAACGCAGTTTCAATCTGTTTCTCCTTAAGATATAGGTTGAGTCATTGATAAAGCAGACTATTCTGCGAGATCTATTAATAAAGCCCTGGCCGTAAAGACTAAACAACCCCGGCTAATCAGCCGAGGTTGTTTGAAATCAGGGCAGCACAAACAAAAACTAATTCAATTTAGGATGATCACCCGGGTCAATCATCACCAGGCTGCTAGGACCACTGCCTGCTGGCATGTGGGAATAGGCGGTCCAGAGATTACCGGTATTGCGGTCGAAGGTAATCATGCGCAGATAAGCATGGGTGCTAGGCAGCGGAATATGACCAATGTCGCCGGTTTCCACATCGTAGCGATAAATCACGTCGGCATTGGAATTACCGATCCAGACCACATTACGCCATCGATCCCACAGAGCTGAGTAGGGCGCCGCATTCGGGTCTGGAAGATCAACCTGTTTCAGTAGCTTGTGATTACGGGTGTCATAGATATCCATCTGCCCGGAACCAAACAGCGTCACGTAGAGATGATCGTTATCATCGATAGCGACACGACGCGGACCTTTACCAACCGGATAATCCTGCCAAAACACCAGCTCCCCGGTTTCGGTATCTATCGCTCCAAGACCGCCGGTTAACTGAGTAAACCAAACCTCTTTGCCATCACCGCGCATGGCCGCGCCATAAACAGCTGCCCGAAAAGGCTGGTTACCTTCGGCCAGTGGAATTTCGAATTCTTCAACCACTCCACTTTCCGGGTCGAGACTGGCCATTTTATTTTTGCCAATCAAGGTAAACCAGAGTTTTCCATTGGCATCTTTAGCCACCTGAAAACTCGAATCTAGCGCAATATCATGGGCCACAGAGCCTTCGCCAAACTGGTCGTAAGCCTTCCACTCTTCGGTGATCGGATTAAAGCGATGCACCACATCGCCTTCAATATTCGCGTCCCAGATAAAACCGTCCGCATCATCATTAAGGGTGTGCGGACCGGTTGGCCTGTCGACAGGAATCGGATAGGGCACCTGATCTGTTGGGTTTGCAGGATCTACCCGATACAAACGATTCTTCTGCAGGTCGGCTCCCCAGGCGTAAGGGGATTTCGGCGTTAAGGCTACTTCCCGAATCAGCGACATTTTAGGTAAATGATACTCGCGAATCACCGTATCGCCATTGGTGATATTGGGACCCTGATTAAACTCATAATCGCCCGCATCGCTAAAATCATCCGGCATATGTTTGGCCAGGTATGCCGAAATCACCTCTTCGTCGTATAGATTAAACAGGCTGCCATTAGGGTCCATCATGGTTTCGAAATCAACATATTCCGGACTCACTTTAGAACCATCCGGGCCAATTTCGAATACCTTGATGCGCATGTATTGAATCATTGCTTTCCAGGAAGCGACCCGATCAGCCTCATTTAAACCGGCCAGATTTTCCGCAAAGCCGCGCATTTTTTTCGATGGCACCTGATGGCAAGAGCCGCACTGCAACAGAGTCAGTTCCCGACCATGTTCAGACGGCATCTTGCTCATCCAGACCGACGCGGGCAGGTTTTCTACATCCATACCATTATCAAGCACCAGATCCTGCACCACATTGCCGTCGGTAACAGTATTTAAGGCTGCTCGCTCTGTTGGACCGACGTAACCGGCCAATGTGGCTCGGATGGTCATGCCCTCGGCACTGTCCAGGTCAGTTATTTTGTAAGCACCCTGTTGATCGGTAAACACCGATACGGTGACATCACCTGATTTAACTGCACCGTTGTCAATCGACACCATTGCGCTAGCAATTGGCTGTCCGGCCCGATCAGTCACCTTGCCAGTCACCTCAACGGCCTGCACGCCAGTCATCAACAAACTACTGGCAAATAACAAACCTACTGTTTTGGCGCTCATAGCTCTCCCCTATTCTTTATTTTCGAAGCAAACATTAGCAGCAAGCTGCCTAACGGGTCAGTCTCACTCTGGTGCTGAACAAGCAGCACCAGGATTTATTTCCGTCAGCCTAATAAGGCACGCTCGCCGTGCTCCGTTAGCACAGTCAGTTTCTCTACTGGGCTACTCTCAGGTACGTCAGGATCTTTGAACAATTCCACCGCCACTGCGACTTCCATATACATCATGCCAATATAGAGTAATCGCTTTGCTGTATCTGGCAGATCGGGTAAATCCCATTGATCCAGATAAGCCGCTATTGCCTCCATACGCGGCAGCACAGTCGAGTAGTAGTCAGTCAACTCTGCCATGGTTGCGCCAATACGCCTAGCCATCCGCGCTGCCTCAGTGGGCTCGGCCCAATCGGCATAACCTTCCAGGTCAGAAAACTCTTCAGGCAGTCGATTTGCCATATGCTCTCTCCATCATTTTCTGTTAGCCGCTAATACGCGGGCTTGTTTGCTAATTGAGATCAGGACAACTCAGGCATACAGTGGTCAGCAAACAGCTCAATAGTACGGTTCACCTGCCAGGGTTTCAGGCCAGCAAAATCTGCCATCAATGAAACTTCATTGAAATCAAACATCTTTTTGATCTCTTCGATACGTTCTAAAAACCTTTCTGGCGTGCCCACGAAAGCCAGTTTTGAATCAACCACCTCATCATAGGTAATGGTCTCAAAGGCGCCTAACGCACCACTAGAATAAAACTGATAGCCGGCAGCGTTAAGCTGCTCACGCTGAGCATCGGTCTTAATGGTGGACTGGGGTACTGCGAGATTGCGATAACACTGCACCATGTCAGCTTCGACTTCTTTACGGGCCTGTTTTTCATCTTCGGCAAGGTAGCAGCAGGTGACATAACCAATATCGGGTTCGTTACCAAATTTGTCACAGGCATCGAGGTAGGTGTGCACCGCATCGAGGAAAATATCCGCCGGCGCCGGTCCACCTACCACAATGCCCCAGCCCTTTTCACCAGCCATTTCAAATGATTTGCCACTGGTGCCGGTCAGGTAAATACGCGGACCACCTTCCTGCAGAGGCTTAGGCACTGCAGAAACTTCCGGGATTTTATAAAACTCACCGTCGTAGCTAAAGCTCTCTTCAGTCCAGGCTTTCTGCAAAATTTCGATGGTCTCTCGATACTTAACCACGCTCTCTTGTGGGTCTAAACCACAAAACCAGTGCAACCAGCCGTGACCGCGACCAACGCCGGCTTCAAGACGACCGTCACAGATCAGGTCAGCCATGGCAATTTCTTCCGCCAATACCATCGGGTTATGAATCGGCAAGGTGTGACACATGGCCCGAAAACGAATGTTATCGGTTACCTGGGACAGCGCACTAAACAGCGCTAATGGATTCGCCGAGGTAGAGAAAGTCTGAAAGAAATGGTGCTCAAGCGCCATGAACACGTCATAACCTAGCTCATCGGCTCGACGACCTAGCGCCATGGTTTCATCCAGGCGGCGCTTATAGCTGTCACCCTTGTTAACCTGAATTTCCGTATAAACGCCATACTTCATTTTGCTAGCCAATCTCTTTCTCCGTAATAAATAGTAGTCTTACCTAATCCGATTCGTTGTTAGTCAGCGACTCGAGCGGTAACAGTTTTATATAGATGACGCACCGCAATTTCCTGATCAGACAGCTGTATCTTGTTGATACTGCCCGCCATCAAGGCTGCATGGGTCATCTCATTAGTAGCCAGGTCTTCTCGGGACAGATCCCGCAACACTACCTTGCTAAATTCCTGGCTGATCATCTGCGATGGCTTAACCGGTTTTGGGAAATAGTAAGCCAGTTCATAAACCGTTTGATCCTGTGCCACCGGCCAGAATGCATCGACGTAGCACCAGCCAGCACCGACATTAATCCGCGAAAATGGAAAAATAATATTCAGATCAAAGCCCCAGTTCTCAGCTTCGCCCTGCCACGTACCTGGGCAGGCTTCGGTATTACCGACGCCCTGAGTAAAGGTAGAGCCAAATTTAAATGCCAGTTCTTCGGTTGGGGATAATTTGTGCTCCGGCGCCGCAGGCACCGCCAACGACTGATTACCATTGTCCTGAAGCTTGACTTTAGGAAGATGACAATAAGGATTGTCATCACCGGTAAAGGCATCTGGTGCGGAACGCTTATGCACGAGGGCAACATGGTAGCCTTCCTGGAAAGCATTCATGGTGGTCTTCCAGTTAGCGTCGACCTCATACCGATAACGACCAATACATTCCAGGTCATCAAAAGCAAACGGGCTTAAATCCTGGTTGAAATCTCCCATAGCCGTTTCAAGTGTCTGGTCTGGAGTTTCATCAAAATTGACGAACAGAAACCCGCGCCAGATATCTAAATGAATAGTCGGCATGCCCAGTTCTGATTTATCCAGGTCATAAAATTGCTCTTCGTCGGTGACGTAGGCCAGCTCGCCCTGACGATTAAAAGTCCAGCCATGAAAATCGCACTGCATGCCAACCGTACAACCCATATCGTCATGAACCAGGCGATTACCGCGGTGGGTGCAGCTATTATGGAAAGCACGAATTTTATTGTCGTCACCGCGAATAACCAGCACCGATACACCGACGATTTCTATCTCGCGAACAAAATAATCGCCCGGATTGGGAATGTCGCTGTCACGTTTAAGCAGTGAAAACCACTGGTGGCGAAAAATCTTTTCGCGCTCCAGTTCAAAAAACTCTTTCGAAACTGCTGACTCGGTACTGACCGGACCTGTGCCCAGTTCTGGATACATTGCTGCAAAAGCATGTTTTGGTGCGTTCATCCTCGTTTCTCTCCGTTGGCAACCGCAATCGATCGATACTAGCAAAATTCAAATTTTATGGTCAGTAAAAAATACTCGTGAACGCAAAATATCGCTACTGATGTCCGCAATCCGACGAGTGCCGGTCATCGCCATCGCCAAATCAATTTCCCGACGTAGCATTTCTATCACGCCGGTGACGCCAGTCTGACCATCGGTTGCCAACCCATAAAGCATCGACTTGCCAATACCACAGGCGGTAGCACCCAGCGCCAATGCCTTAACAATATCCGCTCCGCGGCGAATGCCGCTATCGAGAATGATTTCCGCATCACCACCAACCGCATCGACAATTTCTTTGAGCACCGAGATAGTAGACGGCGCACCATCGAGCTGACGACCACCGTGATTGGATACAATGATGCCATCGGCACCCAGATCCACCATGCGCCGAGCATCCTCGCCATTGAGTACACCCTTCACCAGCAAGGGCTTATCCCAATTTTTTCGCAGCCAGCTCAGATCATCCCAGCTGATGGTTGGGTCAATCTGCTGATTCATAAAAGAGCTCAGGGCAACGACCCCCTCGCCAGCGCCATCCAGACCTTTGACATTACCCATGGTGATATCTTTCAGGTGTGGGGCCATACGCATCAGCCAGAGTGGATGACTGACCATATCGAAGAAGTTTTGCGGGGTAATACGTGGCGGTACGGTAAAACCGTTGCGCATATCCTTCTCGCGCTTGCCACCACGTACCAGATCAACCGTCATCACCAGCGCTTCATAACCGCTCTGTTTAGCTCGGTCGACAAATCCCCGCGTCAACTCTCGGTCCCGAAAGAAATAGAGCTGAAACCATTTGTTACCGCCGGCACCCTCAGCAACCTCTTCAATCGAATGAGAAGCGGTGGTCGACAAACAATAAGGGATATCCGCCTGCTCAGCGGCACTAGCCACCGCGACATCGCCCTCAGAGCGAACAATACCGGCCAACCCGGTCGGCGAGATCATCAACGGCATCGATATCGGCTTACCGAGCAACTTAGTGGTCAAATCCACTTTACCCACGTCTACCAGAGTGCGCGGATTAAACCAGAGGGACTCGAAGTCCTGCCGATTGGCACGCAAAGTCAGCTCGCGCTCACTGCCACCGTCAACAAAATCAAAAATGGTTTTCGGCAGATAGCGTTTAGCTGCCAGGCGATAATCATCTACACAGGTAAGGGCCATCGAGTTTCAATATCCGAGGTAGGTGTGATTTGGATAAACAGTACTTATATGACCTTAGGAGTCTGCCGACGCTCGCCATTGTCTTTACGGATTGCTACCCCTAACTCAGTGCCAACCAACAACCGATAGACAGACCGACTAATGGGCACCGCAACACCAAGTTCATCCGCCTTACGGACCATGTAACCGGTTAGAAATTCAATCTCAGTCGCACGGCCTTCGGCAATGTCATAACTCATTGAACCAGCATGTTTGAGCGGAGGAATCTTGCCGGAACGCAAATCGTTAATGAAATGCATGGGATCAAACAGTAGTTCAATACCGAGCGCATGGGCGACCTCGATACCTTCCTGCATCATGCCGTTGACCAGCTCGTAAATTTCATCGCTCTGATACATCACTTCGGGCACGCCACGCACCAACACGCCAACTGGGTTGAGAGTGGAGTTGAAAATAAATTTCGACCAGATAGCACCGGATGGGTCCGCAACGGTACGGGTTTTAATGCCTGATTCGTCCATCAGTTCACCAAACCAGCGGGTGTCGTCAAACCCTCCACGGGCCGGACCAATCCATGATTCTTCACCATGAACCAGATGTTTAACATGGCCAGGCTCAATCATCTGACCGCCTTCAAGGGTAATGCCATGCAGAATTGGCCAGTCGACTAGCTCTTCCAGAATTTCTACATTTCCCAGACCATTTTGAATGGTGAATAGCACTGGAGAACCCTGTAGATGGGGAATCAGTGACTCTAGAGCCGGCCGAGTAAACATACCTTTTACTGAAACCATTACACCGTCAAACTGGATACCCGCCAGTTCTGCCGGATCACAGACTGCCTTGACCTGGACAACTGACTCGGTAACACCCGACAACCTAAGACCATCGGCATTAATCGCATCAACATGGGCCTGGTTGACGTCAAAAACTGTGACTTCCGAAACCTTCGACAAAAAGCTGGCAAATACACCGCCGATTGCACCGCCACCAACTACTAATATTTTCTGTCTGGACATATCCCCTCCCGGGATTATTTTGCGGAAGAGCTACTCAAATTGCCTCCCTGACGTGCCTATCCTGCCCAATAAAAAAGGAGACAGCAATGGTTATTGCTGCCTCCTTTCAATTCGCTTTTAAGGCGTTAGGAAATCCGGATCGGCCAGGGCCGATCCGGCCCTAATTACAAACGGCTAACGTGTGCAACCAGGATGGCTGAACGGCCACCTTTTACGGCCTCTACGCAACGTGCGATCGCAGCAGTAAGGTCTTCGGGTTCAACCACATCTTCACCGTGACCACCTGCGGCCTCAACCAGTTTTTCAAACTGATAACTCGGGTTAAGACGCGCCTGGAACTCATCGGTATCGGTAGAAACACCATCCGGATGAACCAGCTTGGTGCACTCTTTAACCGCAGACCAACCACCGTTTTCAAACACAACCGTAAAAATCGGCAGGCCATGTTCGCGGGAAACTTCATAAGTGGAAGACG
>JAESTY010000219.1 GCA_016763355.1 Immundisolibacteraceae bacterium | reverse complement strand
ATACAGTGCATATCTGACCGGCATAGCTGGCTAACTAATTGCCTGCTAGCCCAGTGACTGCGCATATATTCCTGACCTAGCGGATAACAGAACAATACGCCCTTATCTTTAAAGCTACTGGTACGTGGAGCATCGTATACACCGTAGAGTTGCCTCTCGGTGTCACCAAAAAAATAGGGATACAACAAACTGTTCCTTGCAATCAACTGAGTTTTTATAGCAGATCATTTTAAGTTGTTTATTTAAACCTCCACCGCAAAAGGCAGCACTAGATAGTCCTTAAGGTCTTTTGATTTTGTCTCTGAGTTTTCCAAGTAATCCTCCACTCTTTTTCTTTTCGCCAGCTTTGCTAGCTTGCCCATTGCGTGACTTCTGTTGATCACATTGCAACGCTATTTGAGCAAAGTCATTAAACAATATAATTCTCGGGCTGAGCTTCACTCCTAGCAAAGCATTGATACGGACGATTACCTGGATGGATAACAGTGAGTGCCCGCCCAGGTCGAAGAAATTATCATGAATGCTCACCCTTTCCAGGTTGAGGAGTTCTTGCCAGATCTCCGCCAGGGCTAGTTCGGTTTCAGTTGATGGGGCCACGTACTCATCGTCATGAACGCCGCCGCCCATCGGCGATGGTAAGGCCTTACGATCTACCTTTCCGTTTGGCGTCATCGGCAGCTCATCAAGTTCAACCAGGTGCTGAGGGATCATGTACTCTGGCAGACTTTTACGGAGGTGTTTACGCACTTTAGTAATAGTCAGATCGGCTCCCGAGTCAGCGATGGCATAGGCCACCAAACGCATATCACCCGGACGATCCTCACGCACACTGAGCACTGATTCCTTTACCCCTGGAAGAGTGGATAAAGAACTTTCTATTTCCCCTAGCTCAATGCGAAATCCCCGTATTTTGACCTGGTTATCCAGCCGGGAAAGATATTCAAGCCGTCCATCTCGCTGATAGCGAACCCGATCACCCGTGCGATAGAGTCGACCTTCGTTGCTAAAAGGGTTATCAATATACCGGTCAACGGTCTGTTCAGGGTTATTCAAATATCCGCGGGTAACACCGCTACCCCCTATATAGAGCTCACCGGGCACACCAAGCGGCGTAGGAAGCTGGTTTTCATCTAATACGTAGACCTGGGTGTTACCGATGGGTCTGCCTATTAATATTGGTCCACCTTTGTCAGTAATCTGTTCGCAGGTCGACCAGACGGTGGTCTCTGTCGGGCCATACATATTCCAGACGCTACCGACCCGATCTATTATTTCGTCAACCAGGTCCCGGGGCAGGGCCTCTCCACCGATCAGTACCTTGAATCCTTCACCGCCCTGCCAGCCAGCGGATATCAGCATGCGCCAGGTCGCCGGTGTTGCCTGTAAAGCGGTCACCTGTTCCTGTTCGATGAGTTCTATCAGGGCCTGCCCATCACCGGCCTGCTCTGAGTTGGCGATAACCACACAGCCGCCGGTAACTATGGGTAGAAACAGCTCCAGTACGGCAATGTCAAACGACAAGGTGGTAACTGCCAGCAATATGTCGTCAGCATTCAGGCCCGGCTGATTGGCCATGCTGGCGAGGAAGTTGACCACGTTACTATGAGTAACCTCGACTCCCTTTGGCAGACCAGTCGAACCGGAAGTGAAAATCACGTAAATCGTTTCGTTACCGATCAGGCATGGTAAATCCCGAGGTTGGCGTGAGGCAATTTGGTCCCATTGCTGATCAATGAACACAGTCTCGCCAGAAAAACCTGGAAATCGATCTGCTAATGCGCTTTTGGTTATCAAAGCTCTGGCTTCTGATTTTTCTAGCATGTAGGACAAACGATCGACCGGATAGGCAGGGTCCAGCGGGACATAAGCTGCACCCAGCTTGATTATCCCAAGTAAGGCCACCAACATTTGGGTGTCTCGATCGAGCCCGATACCAACGAAATCACCGTTTGTTACGTTCAAGGTTTGCAGGTAGCCAGCTATCTGATCGGATTTTTCATCCAGCTGTTGATAGGTGATCGCAGCGCCATCCGACCGTGCGGCCACCTTTTTCGGGTTTTCTCTAACAGTCTGTTTAAACCACTCCACCAGATTGTCATTAGATAAATCTAGCTTAGCTCCCCTTGCTAGTTGGTTGATCTTGGCTAAATCACTATCAGGCAAGAGTCGGGCATGTCTGACGGGCTTTTCCGGAGCATTAATTAGCTCGGATGTCAGAAACTTGTAATGCCCAATAAACTGCTCAATAGTCTCGAGATCAAATACATCTGTGTTGTACCAGACGTAACCCTCTATACCGTTATCGCTTTGCCAAATCCACAGATGCAAATCATACATAGCACCACCACTATGCAATTCTAGAGATTCATTGCTTAGGCCAGTTAATGAAAGCTTAATCGGTGGTTCCTGAAACAGAAACCCGACCTGAAATAACGGGTTGTAGCTGGCATCATGGGGCAGCTTCAGGGATTCAACGATTCTGTCAAAAGGCACTTCATGATTATCTCGGGCCTCAAGCACAGTGCCGGTGATCTGCTTAAGAAGTTCAGAAAACGAAGGGTTCCCGGTTAGGTCGGTAACAATCGGTAGAGTATTGATGAAACAGCCCATCACCCGGTCTAGTTCCTCAATCTCTCGATTTGAAAACGGGGTGCCGATAACCACTTCATTTTGATTGCAATACCGAGATAGCAGGACAGCCAGAGAAGTTAAAAAAGTTTGATACAAAGAGGTAGCCGCAGACCGACTGAATTCCACGATTTGATCAGAGGCGTTGTTATCAAAACTAAATGGATATTGGCGCCCAGAGAAACTCGGCTGATGTGGGCGTGGTCTGTCTAACGGAAGATCAAGCAAACCACCTACGCCAGCAAGCTTGTTCTTCCAGTTCTCTAATTTATTTGCTACTGCCTGTTTATCACTGTTTTCCTCGTGCCAGATCACGTAATCGGCGTACTGTAGTTCAGGGGTTGTTAGTTCTGGAGCCCGCTCAGCACGATAGGCGGAATAACAAGCTCCAATTTCGTCTATGCAATGGCTGACCGCGCCATGGTCAGCCGCTATGTGATGAATATTAATCACCAAGTAGTGACTCTCATGGGCTGATTTGATCAGCGTTACCCTGATAACCGGGCCGTTTACCAAATCAAGAAGCGCTTTACAGGCAGCTTCAATTAGTTCGTTAAGACGAAGTTCTCGGCCAGCATCAGCCAGGTT
>JAESTY010000218.1 GCA_016763355.1 Immundisolibacteraceae bacterium | reverse complement strand
TACACGTCACCCCCACTCGGTTCTGCTGCTTGACGAAGTCGAGAAAGCCCATCCGGATGTATTCAATCTACTGCTGCAGGTAATGGATCACGGCACGCTGACTGATAACAATGGTCGTCATACTGATTTTCGTAATGTGATTCTGGTCATGACTACCAACGCGGGCACTGACCTTACCTCCAGGGCATCAATCGGTTTTTCTCATCAGGACCATTCTAGCGATGGTATTGAAGCGATTAACCGGATGTTTTCCCCCGAATTTCGTAATCGACTCGACGGCATTATCCAGTTCCACGGACTTGACCAACGCACCATCTGCAACGTGGTCGACAAATTCGTTCTCGAGCTAGAAGAACAGCTCAGTGAAAAACGGGTCACTATTGACCTGGATGACGAAGCTCGAGCCTGGTTAGCTGAAAAAGGCTACGACGATAAAATGGGTGCGCGGCCGATGGGTCGGCTGGTGCAGCACGAAATCCGTCGACCACTGGCGGACGAGCTACTGTTCGGCAAACTGTCAAATGGTGGTCATGTCAACGTGACCGTCAAAGACGGCAAGCTGGATCTGCATACTGAATCTGCCGAAAAAATCAAAGAGGACGACAAAAACGCCGCTCCAGCCTGAGGCCGGGCGGCGTTAGTTATTACACGATTAACCCCGCAGAAGGGCCGGTAATTTACCGGTTGCGGTAAGTAATACGTCCTTTGGTCAGGTCGTATGGGGTCATCATCACGGTGACTTCATCACCGGTCAAAATCCGAATGTAATGCTTACGCATTTTTCCAGATATGTGAGCGGTGACCACATGGCCATTCTCAAGTTCCACCCGGAACATAGTGTTGGGCAAGGTTTCGATAACCTTGCCCTGCATTTCAATGCCTTCTTCCTTTGCCATGCAATCCTCTAAGCTAAATGTAGACTAATTTGCGATTAAATCGATTTTGAAGCTGATTTTGAGCAAGGCTGATACTCGACAAGCAAGATAGAACTGCAGCAACCACTTCAAAGCCGCGCGATTCTATATGAGTTAATCCACTAACACCATGTAACTGTTATCAGGACTCAGATAACAACGCTTTTTCATCATCACTTTGCAGTAATTCCCACTGACCATCCCGATAGGCATGCAGCGGCTGAAACATGGTTTTGTAACTCATTTTGTCGCAATCTTTTATCCAGTACCCCAGATACAGCCAGGTCAGTTCGCGCTGGCGACACTCTTCAGCAAGCGTTAATACACCAAAAACTCCAAGCCCACGCTGCGGATAATCCGGATCATAAAAGGTATAGGCGGCCGACAGCCCCTGGGGTACCACGTCAATCACTGCCACCATCAGTAGCCGACCATCGAACCGAAACTCCAGAAACGAGGTTTCGATAAATTTGCTACGCAAAAACCCAAGTTGATCCTCGGCATCCTGACTAGTCGTATCGGCATCATGGCGGGATTGTTGATATCGATGATAGAGCTCTAAATGTTCGTCACTGAATTCCGTGACGCCATGGACGATTTCCAGATCGCCATTACGCTTCACATTGCGACGCTGAGTGCGATTAAGCTCCATCTCGGCAACAGGTATTCGCACCGGGATACATTCCATGCAGCTACGACAATGGGGCCGATAGACGTTATCGCCGCTACGCCGAAACCCGTAATCGATCAAACGACCGTAAGAATCACTATCAATGGCCTTGTTGGGATCGGCAAACAACATCACCGCTTCGCGCCCGGGCAGATAGCTACAAGCCCGAGGTTCGGTAGAAAAAAAGAATAGCCTGCCAGTGCGAGTATTGAAGATCATCATCGACTAATCATTATATGGAAAAAGGGTTCGATCACAGATCAAACCGCCAACGTCCAGGCCAGCCAGGCTGACCGATCAACTCGGTCAATCGTTTTAAAAACTGATCACGACTCAATTCTACTGCACCCAGGCTAGCAAGGTGAGGAGTCAGATGTTGACAATCTATCAGACCAAATCCGCGTGCTACCAGAGCTGAAGCCAGGGTCACTAATGCAATTTTCGAAGCATCGCTACGACGGGAAAACATCGACTCGCCGAAAAACACTCCGCCCAGGGCCACGCCATACAACCCACCCACTAGCTGATGCTCTTCCCACACCTCTACCGAGTGGGCATAGCCCTGGCGGTGGAGCTCAAGGTAGGCTCGACCCATGGTCGCGGTAATCCATGTGCCTTCCTCACAGGGTTCATCATTATCATAGCCACTGGCATGACTCACCCGTCTCTCAGCGCAGCCAGCGATCACCCCAGCAAAGTCACAATCGGCTGTTACCCGAAAAACACCTGATCTGATCCGTTTGGCCAAACTACGAGAGACCTTAACTGAACCAGGTTCGATGATCCCCCGAGGATCTGGACTCCACCAGAGAATGGCTTCGTCATCACTGTTAAACCAGGGGAAAACCCCACTCGAATAAGCGTTTAACAAACTCTGAGGATCTAGTGCACCACCGGCAGCTAATAACCCATTCGGCTCATCAAGGGCGCTATCAGGGTCAGGGAGCAGATCGTGTAAAGCATTATCAGTAAGCCAGAGATAGGGCATGCGCTGCTTTGGTGTCTGATTCATGTTCGCAAAACCCTGAAGCCAATCAGAGCTCTGGCTCCGAGCGCTTGTGCCCGGACTTAAAGGGCGCGTGATCATTCAACATATTTTGATACCCAGCAATCTGCTGACGCTCATCGTCGAGGAAATCCGCCACCGCCTCTGCAAACTGGGGATGAGCCAACCAGTGCGCCGACCGGGTAGTGGTCGGCATGAAGCCTCTACTGAGTTTATGTTCTCCCTGAGCCCCCGCCTCATAAAGTTCAATCTGGTGATCAATACAGTATTCAATAGCGCTGTAATAGCAGGTTTCGAAATGAAGGCTGTCATACTCATCAAGACAGCCCCAATAACGCCCGTACAAACTCTGACCACCTCGAAAATTTAGCGCTGCAGCGACATAGCGCTCGCCTTCTTTAGCAAACACCATGACCACCGAGTCCGCCATATTTTCACCAATAAGATTAAAAAAATCTTCGGTCAAATAGGCTGTTCCCCCCCGCTTGTATGCAGTGTGGCGATAAAGCCGATAAAAGAACCGCCAGTGGTCAGCGTTCAACTGATCACCAGCGACAATCTCCATTTTAATACCTGCATCGCTAACACGGCGCCGCTCACGCTTAACATTTTTGCGTTTTTTAGATGAAAAACTGGCCAGGAAATCATCAAAATCCTGATACTGATTATTGCGCCAATGAAACTGTAAATCGTGGCGAGGCAGCCATTGGGACGCCACCATTAAATCAGCCTCCTGTTCTGGCAAAAACAGGCAGTGAACCGACGATAGTTGCAAACGCTGCGCTTCTTCAATCAAGCCTTTCGCCAGCAGCTGGCGAATATCTGTTGCACTACCGACCGCCTGGTTTGCGACCAATAGTCGACTACCCGTAGCCGGTGTAAACGGCACCGCGCAGACCATTCGAGGATAGTAGGCAATGCCAGCCCGCCGGTAGGCGTCGGCCCAACCCCAATCAAATACATACTCGCCGTAAGAGTGCTGTTTCAAATAACAGGGCACTGCACCTATTAAGCCCTGTTGGTCATCATGCAATAACAGATGATGAACCTGCCAACCAGAACCATCACCGACAGAACCACTTTGCTCGAGCGCACTCAAAAACTGGTATTGGATGAAAGGATTCTGGCCCAGATCAAGACTGCCCCACTGTTGCCGGGTAACCTGGTCAATCGAATCAACAAAACTGATCGTCATCAAAGCTAAAAAAACTCCCATCTGAATAACACCGAAGCTAGGCGAACCACTTCAACCACATGGGCATTGGTGATACATTTCGGCTTTTGCGGACACCTTTAGAACTCACACGACTGGCATTAATCTAATTGCGCTACTGAACAATTTCTTCAGGTCGGTAACTGTCATTAAATCCAAAAAATAAACCATGAATACTTCAAGAAATATTCAACTTGGTCATCCCACCGCCCGACACAAACAGATAGTTTGGTGGGCGTTTACAATCACCACCCTCGCGCATCCTTACTATTGTCACAGGAAACCCTGATGGGCAGAAAACTAACCGTTGCGATTGCACAAATGAATTGTGTCGTCGGCGATATTCAAGGCAACGTTACCGAAGTAGCAAAACTAGCCGAACAGGCCCGGGATGAGTTCAACGCGGACTTGATGGTCTGTCCCGAGCTCACCCTGAGCGGATACCCACCAGAAGACCTGCTGCACCGCCCGGAATTTCTACAACAGATGGACGATGCACTACGCACCCTGCAGCGCAGCATTACCGGAATCCACCTGATTGTTGGCCACCCGCAACGGTACCAGCAAGCACTCTATAACGCCGCCTCGATTATTGGTGGTGGCAAAATTATCGGCACCTACTATAAACAGCTGCTGCCAAACTACAGCGTGTTTGATGAAAAACGATATTTCACCGCTGGCACTGATCCACTGGTGGTACCGGTCAACGGGTTTAAGCTGGGCATAACCATATGCGAAGACATCTGGCAACCTGAGCCAAGCCGAGCCACCGCTAATGCCGGTGCTGAGATGATCATTAATCTCAACGCGTCGCCCTTTCATGTCGGCAAACAACAGGAACGCGAAATCGTCGCTGGTCATCGTGCCCGCGAAAACAACCTGCCCATTGTTTACGTCAACATGGCAGGTGGTCAGGACGAACTGGTATTTGACGCGGCCTCCTGCGTGATCAATCGCAACGGCGAGTGTGTCAGCCGCTTCCCGGCATTTGCCAGCGGACTATTTATCACTGAATTCGACAAAGCTTCTGATCAGGCCGAGCCAGTTGGCGGCACACTTGAACCGGTTCTATCGGTTGAAGCGAGCATTTATCAAGCACTAGTTTGTGGTGTTCGTGATTATGTCGAAAAAAACCATTTTGAAGGCGTTCTAATTGGCCTGTCTGGCGGCGTAGACTCCGCATTAACACTGGCCATCGCGGTTGACGCGCTCGGTGCCGATCGGGTTGAGGCGGTTATGATGCCGTCAGAATTTACTGCTGATATCAGCCTCAACGATGCCGACGAACAAGCCAAATTGATGGGCGTCCATTATCGGGAAATCCCCATAAAGCATATGGTCACAGCGGTCGAAACAGCCCTGGATCCGGTTTTTAACGGACTTGAGCGTGACGCTACAGAAGAAAACATCCAGGCCCGTATTCGTGGTTTGCTACTGATGGCAATGTCCAACAAAAGTGGTCGCATCGTGCTCACCACTGGCAATAAAAGCGAGATGGCAGTTGGCTATGCCACCCTATACGGCGATATGGCCGGAGGATTTGCCGCCATCAAGGACGTTCCCAAACAGCTGGTCTATCGACTTTGTAATTATCGCAACCAGATAGAGCGGGTAATCCCGCAACGGGTTCTTGATCGCGCTCCATCAGCCGAACTACGCCCAGACCAGACCGACCAGGACAACCTGCCCGAATACGACGTGCTCGATACCATCATTGAACTCTACATCGAGCTGGATTATTCGGTAAAACAGCTTATTAATGAAACCGGCTTTGACCCGAAAGTGGTCGAAAAAATAGTCCGTCTGGTAAAAATCAACGAATACAAACGCCGCCAGGCAGCGCCCGGCGTGCGTATAAGCCAGCGGGCCTTTGGCCGAGACAGGCGCTACCCGATCACATCTGGCTTTGAGGATCGATCAAACCCGGTTTAGCCGCCGGGCAATTAATCTAGCCAATTCAAAACAACTTCGTATGTCACCCCAAAAAGAAATAAAAAAAAGCCAGCGTAACTAAAAGTTAACGCTGGCAATTGCCCCCAGGGGAAGGGGATTTCACAGAGTATATAGTCGACAGTTAAATTCGATTAGCGTGCACCGACACCTAGCAGACAGACCCGAACCGTTTTAAATGCCACCAGAAAATCCATCATCAGGTTACTGTGCTGCAGATAAAACAGGTCATATTCAAGTTTGTTACGGCTATCTTGCTCAGAGGCGCCATAGGGGTAGTGCACCTGCGCCCATCCGGTGATGCCAGGTTTGACGATATGACGGGTCTCATAATGAGGAATTGATTCACTGAGTTCGGTAACAAACTCAGGACGCTCTGGACGTGGTCCTACCACACTCATATCGCCCTGCAGCACATTGATAAACTGCGGTAGCTCATCAATACGGGTGTTACGTAGGAAAGCACCGACCCGGGTTACCCGAGGATCATTTTTTTGCGCCCACTGAGCACCATCTTTTTCGGCATCGGTACTCATGGTACGAAATTTAATCACTGAAAAGTTGGATCCATTGGCACCGACCCGAATCTGTCGGTAGAAAACCGGCCCTTTACCTGCGGACTCAACCAGTATTGCCACGGCTGTAATCAGCATCACTGGTAAAGCAGCTATCAGCGCAATCACCGCGACCAGAACATCAAAACCTCTAGCCAGACCCTCTGACCGACGTTGGCAACTCAAACCTTCACCCAGGCCTGAATCAGCAATCTGCTCGAGGTCAACACGACAGTCATAACCGGAACGAACTGCCTTACGAATCATTGTTTTAGTCATTTCAAAATACTCAGGGCACAGTTGAAAGATAGTTTTGGCATTACAAGTTTTGTTGTTTTGCTGTTTTGCTGTTCATTTATTTTTCTGCTTGGTTATCCTTAAGCAACCTGCGTGCCAATATCAGCTTTCAACTAATCACTCTGGTGTTTTTCTAGTGTTAATTTAACCAACCGATAGAACACCATCCAGACGACCCTAAAAAAATAGATCGCAACCTATTGAAAATAATAAATAAACTATAATAAATAGGTTCAAAAAAAGCCGACCAATTATTTTTAGCTGATAAAGGAAATAACAAACACTTGGTCGTCTGTATTGCGCTTTTTCTGACCAGATTTCTCTCTAACCGCATTCCGATTTAACCGTCTTAATAGAGATCTCAACAGTAACTGACGAAAAACCAACAGCGCTAATAGCAACCGCTGAAAAACCGTCAGCTAATCCCTTAGAATGGAAAAAAAGGGAATGAAAAAATAGAGAGTGGAAAAATAGAGCCTGGGCAGAACTGCCTGGCTCCTTATCTACAAAAACTTGTTACAGCTTTCTGCCAGACCGTACTTCACCGGCGCCGAGCCGAACACTAGCCCTTAGATTCGCGGCTAGCACCAACCATCTGGTCTACAGCTTCGGGATCAACTCGCTGCATCAACGGCTTAAATTTATTAATCGAATGCCCCAGCAGCGGATTTTGACGTTCTTCCCACACCAGTTCCGCTACGCCAAGAAACTCACAGCTCTGCTGAGTCAATTTTGGCAACACCGGTCCCAAATAGGTCACCAACACCCGAAACAAATTAATCGCCTGACTATATATAGAGACAACCCGCTGCTCATTACCCGGCTCCTTAGCCAGAGACCAGGGGGCCAGCTCAGCCAGATACTGATTAGCCAAATCCGCTAACGCCATCACTTCTCGACAGGCGCGAGCATATTCGCGAGACTCAAAAGCGTCGCCAATCGATACTCCTGCATCAACAAACTGCTGATACAACTCTGGGTTATCAAGTTCGTCAGAGAGCACGCCGCCGGCTTTCTTGTTGATAAACCCGGCACTTCTGGAGGCGATGTTAACCACCTTACCGACCAGGTCAGAGTTAACCCGCTGGACAAAATCATCCAGGTTCAAATCGAGATCATCCACCCCGCTGCTGAGCTTAGCGGCAAAGTAGTAGCGTAAATATTCTGGATTTAGATGGTCCAGGTAGGTACGTGCCTGAATAAAAGTGCCACGTGACTTGGACATTTTCTGACCATTAACCATCAAAAAACCGTGGACATTCACCTTCTCTGGCGTTTGATAGCCAGCTCCTTCGAGCATAGCTGGCCAGAACAAGGCATGAAAATAAAGAATATCTTTACCAATGAAATGGTGGATCTCACGCTCAGCCCAGCTAGCACGAACCTGGTCAAGAGTAACCTCGCCCTGTTGCTGTTTTAACCAGTGCCAGTAGCTAGCGATATAGCCGATTGGCGCATCCAGCCAGACATAAAAAAATTTATCCTCGCTACCCGGAATTTTAAAACCGAAATAGGGCGCGTCCCGCGAGATATCCCAATCACGCAACCCGCCTTCAAACCACTCCTGAATTTTGTTGCTAACCTGGGCGCCTAAATGATCAGCCCGTGTCCATTGTTCCAAAAATGACTGGAAATTTTCAAGGTGGAAAAAATAATGTTCAGAATCTCGGGTCTCTGGCACAGAACCGGTAAGCACCGATTTAGGTTCGATCAGCTCGCCTGCGTTGTAGGTCGCGCCACAGATTTCACAATTGTCACCGTACTGGTCTTCCGCTTTACACCGAGGACAGCCACCGCGGATATAGCGATCCGCCAGAAACATGCCCTTTTCAACATCGTAGGCCTGACTCACCGGGTACTTCTTTATATGAGCATTAGCTACCAGCCGCCGATAAATATCTTCCGCCAACAAACGGTTTTCTTCTGAATGAGTGGTGTGATAATTACTAAACTCAATTCCGAAATCAGCAAAATCGGCCTGATGTTCTTTACCGATTCGGTTAACTAGCTGTTCTGGCGATATGCCTTCGCTCTCAGCCCGCAACATAATCGGTGCGCCATGCGCATCATCGGCGCAAAAATAGAGGCAGTCGTGACCACGAGCTCGCATGTAACGAACCCAGATATCGGTTTGCAAATACTCCACCAAATGACCAATATGGATCGATCCATTGGCATATGGCAACGCACTGGTGACCAATATTTTTCGATGTTCAGGCTGGCAGGCTGACTCAGTAGACATTAGTTTTCTGCAAGTGATGGATTAAACGTGCCCGCCGGAATACTGTTCTAAGCGGCAAGTGGCGAAGGCCTTGCCCCATTAAGAAGCCCAGTAAAGTTGGCTCTGAAACGGGCGCGAAAGGATACCAGACCAGCCGTTAGCCCGCGTGATAATATCCCACCTCGGATAGTATTGATTTTGACCGCACCGACGTTGACCCTGTATTCATCATCGATTGGGTCGAAATCACACCTCCGCAGTAGATAGCCAACCAAGCCCGCTTACTCAAAAAGAGTCTGTTACTGGCTCTAAAAACGGCCACCATACCAACAGGAAGTCTCTTGTCATCACTGAATCAAGCATCGATAAAAGAATCAATTGAAAGCATTAATTTTCCACCGTCATCGACAGAGGTCAGCCCGCCCGCGCTAGGCGATGCCAAACAGATTCGGTCAGTCACGGTTGAAGGTGATTCTGTCGCCGTCGAACTAAGGTTTGGTTTTCCAGTGGCTCGCCTAAAAACCAACATCACCGAGCAGGTAACCCAGGCAATCGCCGCACACTGGCCATCCGCAAAGGTCAGCGTTAACGTCGAACAGAAAATAGTCTCCCACGCCGTTCAAAACAGTGTCGAAGCGATACCCGGCGTAAAAAATGTTATTGCCGTCGCTTCCGGAAAAGGCGGCGTTGGTAAATCGACCACTGCAGTTAACCTGGCATTAGCGCTGGCCTATGAGGGCGCCAAAGTTGGTATTCTCGACGCGGACATATACGGCCCTAGTCAGCACACTATGCTCGGCGCTGAAGACCGAAAACCAGAACTGGTCGATGGCAGTGAAAAGATGATCGAGCCGATCATTAGTCATGGGTTGCAATCGATCTCGTTGGGCTATCTGGTTGATCGAGATTCTGCGATGATCTGGCGAGGCCCAATGGCAACCCAGGCATTGCAGCAAATCAGTCGTGATACCCAATGGCATGACCTGGATTACCTGTTTGTTGATATGCCTCCCGGCACCGGTGATATTCACCTCACCCTGGCGCAGCAGATCCCGGTTAGTGGCGCGGTAATCGTGACTACCCCCCAGGACATCGCTTTGCAGGATGCCAGTAAGGGATTCAACATGTTCAAGAAGGTCGATATCTCGGTGCTTGGCCTGATCGAAAACATGGCCACCCATACCTGCAGCAACTGTGGCCACGAAGAGCACATATTTGGCAGTGGCGGCGGCGCCCGAATGGCTCAGGAATATGGCATGCCTTTACTGGGCAGTCTGCCCCTAGATATTTCTATCCGCGAGCAGGCAGACGCGGGTAAACCGACGGTTGTCGAAGACCCGGAAAGTGTACTCAGCCAACAATACCGGCAGATTGCCTTACAGCTAGTCGCTCGGCTAGCGAAGCGCAAGAAAAACATGACTTTCAAATTCGGCAATATTGCGGTCGTCGATAAATAGATTTCCTGACTACCGGTTTTCAGCTTCCATACACAAGGAACTTAATTTCATGGCGATCAAATCCGACCGCTGGATCAACAACATGTCTGAACAACACGGCATGATCGATCCGTTTGAGCCTCAACAGGTACGGACCAATGAGAATGGCGACAAAATCATTTCTTATGGAACCTCGAGTTACGGTTACGACATCCGTTGTTCGAACGAGTTTAAGATATTCACCAACATCAACTCTGCGATTGTCGATCCTAAAAATTTCAATGACGAAGGTTTCGTTGATTTTGTCGGCGACGAATGCATCATTCCGCCCAACTCATTTGCGCTTGCTCGCACGGTAGAATATTTCCGCATACCCAGGGATGTACTAGCGATCTGCCTGGGAAAATCCACCTACGCTCGCTGCGGCATCATCGTTAATGTCACCCCGTTTGAACCTGAATGGGAGGGCTATGTGACCCTTGAATTTTCTAACACCACCACGTTACCCGCTAAAATTTATGCCGGAGAAGGGGTTGCCCAGGTACTATTTTTTGGGGCTGACGAAGTGTGCGAAACCTCATACCGCGACCGGGGTGGTAAATACCAGAAGCAGACTGGTGTGACCTTACCGAAAATGTAGGCAACCCCACACCAGGTACTCCGAGTTGATTACACAGACAACTCGATTCGGACGCAATCAAGGCTTCCTAAGACGTGGGATATTCCTATATTATTAGCCGTTGAATTTGCCGGTCGTGCTTTTTTAATTAGTAGCAGCCAAATCAACAACGCAGCAGCAGCCACTTTATCCAGTTAGCCAATTGATCTCTACAAACAACGAGAATAGCCAATGACCAATCTAGTAGACGGCTTCAAAACAACACTCTCCTTAACCGCTATAACGCTGCTAATAGGTGCCGCACCAGCCTCCGCTGAGGAGGACCTCTGGGACACCGGCGAACAGACATTCGCGATTGAAGACCCGCTGGAATCGCTGAACCGCAGTATTTATAAGTTCAATACGACTGTTGATAACTTGCTTCTGGAACCCACTGCCCGGGGCTACGACAAAATTACACCGGCTCCGGTCAAAACCGGAATCAGTAATTTTTTCAGCAATCTCTCTTACCCAGTAGTCGTGGTTAACGATCTCCTACAGGGTAAATTCCTACAAGGTGGTAGTGACTTCGCAAGGCTAATCGTCAATAGCACGATTGGGGTACTGGGGATTTTTGATGTTGCCTCCCACCTTGACATGCCAGAGCACAAGGAAGACTTTGGCCAAACCCTGGCGAGCTGGGGAGTCAGTGAAGGTCCTTACCTAATGCTGCCCTTTCTGGGGCCAAGTAGTGTTCGCGATGGTAGTGGCCTGGTGGTCGATTTTTTCGTTGACCCGATCTATGCCATTGAAGGAAATGGTGCGCGCAATGCGCTGGTCGCCACCAAAGCCGTCGATACTCGCTATCAATTTTTTGATGAAAGCAAATTACTCGATGAGATTGCTATTGACCCCTACGCATTCCTGCGTAGCAGCTATTCACAAAACCGTGAAATGCAAATCAAGGAATAACTCGGCAACTCGATTAGTCAGAACCCGAACAAGGCTAAAAAGGCCGTTGCTTACAGGCAGTGGCCTTTTTTATTCAGCGACCGACCCGTGTTCGAATCCAGTTAACACCATCACGGCTGTTCTGTTTTTACGAATTTCAGTTCGCTCTATTCTTAGTGGCAAATAGTCACGCTCGATAGCCATCCATAAACGCATCTCATATTTACCCCGGCTAGTTGTCAGCAACACTTGCAACGTTCGTTCTGCAACTGGCTTATTCGCAGGCAACACAGCCAGCACTTGCTCCTTTTCAACTTGATAGTGGTAATCGTAAATACGTCGCTTACTACCACTAAGAACCTGTAATTCAATAACCTGTTGACCGGCAGCAAGTTGACGTCGAAGTTCCACCAGCTGGCTTAATTCGTCGTCAAGCTCACCACTAAAACCAACCGTTTTATCTGCAAAACTCACTGCCCCAACGGACCAGTCAAAATTAAAATCCCGGGGTTTTTCCGGCTTACTCGATTGGAAGAAAAAATAGTGCTGGGGCCTCAATCGATTACCGAATAAATCGCCTTTGCTTACCTGTTCGATCAAGTCACTGCCTACTAGTCGGCCGATTCCCTTGGGTACCAGGTCCGAACGAATAGAATAGTGCTGGTCATCGATGCGGGTTTCACGGCGCATTTCACCGACAACCTGCTTTAAATGACTGACGGAATAACGTGCAATCCAGTGGCTCGCTGATAATTCCCCATCACGAGACTGGCCCTGGCCGGAGAACGGCAGCAGCCAAACGCCTAACAAACAGGCAACCCTGATCAACCAACCATCCTCACTCCAGCACTCGGCTCTCCGTCCAGCAATAACCGCCCCGAGTTATCTAAACCGAGTCGACCATCAACTAGCAGTTTCAGTACTTCAGGGTAGAGTCGATGCTCTTGTTCGAGCACCCGCCTGGCCAGAGATGACACGTTATCACCCGCATGAACCGGCATAGTCACCTGGCCTAATAGGGGCCCGCCATCTAGTTCAGCAGTGACCAGGTGGATAGAAGCACCATGCTCAGCTAAGCCGGCTTCTAGCACCCGTTGATGAGTATGAAGGCCTGGAAATGCAGGTAATAAAGACGGATGAACATTGACGATTTGACCCGCAAACCGGTTGATAAAGCGATCACTGAGAATACGCATAAACCCAGCTAATACGATCCAGTCAGCCTCGAATGACGCCAACCGATCCGCCAGCGCCTGGTCGAACTGCTCTCTATCAGCATAGCCAGCGGACTCTATAACAGCCACTGGTAGCCCTCGAGCACGGGCTAGTTCTAGACCAGTGGCATCAACCCGATTACTCACCACCAATACGATTTCAGCCGACAGTTCCTTACGATCTATCGCATCAGCAATAGCAATCAAATTACTACCGCGACCAGAAATTAACAGTACGAGTCGTTTCAAATCCTGCTGGTTCAACGAACATGCACTGCCATTTCATCATCGCTGACCACCTGACCAATATCCCAGGCCTGTTCACCGGAGGCTATTAAATCATCGATAACACCCTGCACCTGATCCTGCGCGACCATAGCAACCATGCCGATGCCACAATTAAAAGTGCGGTACATCTGTTCATCAACCACGCCGCCAGCACTCTGCAACCAGTCAAACAGAGGTAACTGGGGCCAACTATCGCGATATAACTCAGCACCCAGGCCTTGTGGCAAGACTCGAGGAATATTCTCCAGCAGGCCACCACCGGTAATATGACTCAAACCATTAATACGGCCGGCCCGCAGCAGCGGTAACAAAGCCGCTACATAAATACGGGTGGGAGCTAGTAACGCTTGGCCCAGAGTGGTTTGCTGAAACGGCTGATCAAGCGTTGCCTCTGCCCGCTCCAGAATCTTTCGGACTAACGAAAAACCATTGGAATGAACGCCACTGGAAGCCAACCCAATAATCCGATCGCCCCGATTGATTTTGCTACCATCAATAATCTGGGCTTTCTCAACCACGCCCACACAAAAACCCGCCAGGTCGTAATCGCCCAGCGCGTACATGCCTGGCATTTCCGCGGTTTCACCACCTGCCAGCGCAGCACCGCTCTGAATACAACCCTCTGCAATACCCGCTATCACGCCAGTAGCCACATCAACATCAAGCCGATCAGTGGCTAGATAATCAAGAAAAAAGAGCGGCTCCGCCCCCTGTACCAAAATATCGTTAACACACATGGCCACCAGGTCGATGCCAACGCTGTTATGCACCCCCATCTCGATCGCCAATTTTAACTTGGTGCCAACCCCATCGGCGCCGGCAACCAACACCGGCTGGCTATATCCAGCAGGAATTTCCAGTAGGGCACCAAAGCCACCGATACCGCTAAGCAACTCGGGCCGTGCGGTTGCCTTAACTAATGGCTTGATGTTTTCTACCAGGCGGTTGCCGGCGTCTATATCGACGCCGGCATCCTGATAAGTCAGCCCTTCGGTTTTTTCACCACTCATGCGGGTAATCGTTTCCTTGTTAAACAGTTGAAAAATGCAGACTTCACCAGTGCCTTATCAACGATAACGTAATCGCACCATAAGCCCATCATTTACTAACTGTTTATTGTAACTTGACCGCATCGGCTAAGACCTGAAATCCGATAACGAATTTACGCTACGGACCCAACTAGCCGACACCGGTGCAGCTAATTTTAATTAGCAAGCACTCTGTTTGAGCAAGGGTTTTCAGTCATTACTTTAGAAACTAATGATCTGTTTCCGACACGCCTGGCTAGTTCGATTAACATAATGCGATGCGATTCAAAAAAACCGCCATCCATAGCCTTTTAGCACTGTGCGCAATCATAGCCTTGCCATCAGTGGCTGATATCCAGACCCGTGATCTGTTTCACAGTGAAGTAACCGTAGATAGCCAACGGCAACGAGACCTTAAACAAGCCCTGCCCCACGCTTTCGGTCAGGTATTAATAAAACTGACAGCAAACCCTGCCATTATCGAACAGCCCTGGGCCGCAGAGGCGCTGCGAAAAAGTGAAAATTATGTGCTGCAGTATCGCTATGAGTCACGCACAGAAAAAATCCTTGCTGAAACCGACCTGAAGCAACTAGACAAGCAACCCGATACACAATTCGATCAGCAACACGCCTTACCTGAAACATCCGCGGCCAACCTGGCTTTAACAGCGGATCGCCCATCAGAGCCGACCATCCCTGAACCCACCACCGTAGATGTGCTCTATTTGATCTGCGAATTTAACGAGCAAGCGGTTACCCAGTTATTTGAAGAATTTGGTATTGCCTATTGGGGTCGTTCCAGGCCGACGCTGGTCAGCTGGCTGCTTCATGAGGATTCGCAGCAACGACAGATTATTAACAGCGAAGCCCCCCTCTACGCAACACAGCTACCGGACATTGCCAGCAGCTATGGGCTGAATCTAGTACTGCCACTCATGGACTTGCAGGAACAAGCTGAAGTGACCATTAGTCACCTCTGGTTGCGAGACACACGTTTGCTAAAACATGCCAGTAAACGCTACAGCGAAGATGGTTACCTGCTTGCTCAGGTCAGTACTAGCGAAAATGGTCAGTGGAGCGGCGAATGGCTTCTATCGATCAACAACCAGGAGTATCAGTGGCCAATGCAACACGCCGCTGATCTGGAGTCACTGCTTCGCCAGGGAGTCAGCACCATCAGTAGCCAGCTATTTTCACTCTATAGCCACCGCCCGCTTAACATTCATTCCACCAGCGAGATCCATATCGGCAACATCACCGGCATGGGACATTACCAGCAGGTATGGGATTACCTGCGTCAATTGCGCGGTGTTCAGCATGTGATGCCATTAAATTTCAACGCGGATAAAACCACATTCACCGTCGAACATAGCGGTGACTGGAGCGAACTAACCCGTCTTATTGAGTTAGACGGCACCCTCTCGACCAAACCCCAGGTTAACCCTGGTCAGGGTCAGTCAGGGAATTCTGGCGTCGACCTCGCACTACCCACAATCAATAGCAAGCAGCCGATGAGCACACCAACAGATTATGGCTCAACCGATGGCCACTTGTTTAGCCAACCGAAACAGCGTTATTACTCGGCAGCTACCGTCTCCACTGCTGTTCCGCTCTACCACTTAACCCAATAAGCCACATGGCCCAGCAGCTCCCTCTGGATATCCACCTGCGGGTGGATCATCGACTCGACAATTTCCTGATCAGCAGCAACCAGGCTCGGGAACTGGTCGAAAAACTGGCCGACCCAGCACAGTTAAGTGCCAATGAAGCCATCCTCATCTATGGAGCAACCGGCACCGGAAAAACCCACTTACTACAGGGACTCTGTCAGACAGCTGGCAATCTCAAGATGCGCTGTGGCTACCTGCCACTGAGAGACCTCAAGCAGGCCAGCCCAGCCGTTTTAGAAGGGCTGGAGCAACTGGATCTACTTTGTCTCGACGACATTCACACCATCGCCGGTGACAATGAGTGGGAACGTGGCCTATTTAACCTGTTCAATCTCAGCCGCCAGCTTGATTGC
>JAESTY010000217.1 GCA_016763355.1 Immundisolibacteraceae bacterium | reverse complement strand
TTTGTTTAAGCAGTCCCATCAGCTCGACACCGGTACTCACCGCCGCTGCAAAAAAGCTCACCTGCTCTTCCTCAATTAGCCGCAGTAGTTCTTTGACATGAGGGCGCTGGCCGGGTAACACCATTTCGGCACCCATCCAGGCCGCTGCAAACGGAATACCCCAGGCATTGGCATGAAACATCGGCACCATTGGCAGGAAAGTATCGCGTTCCCGAACCGCCATCGAATCGGCCATACAGAGTGCACTAGTGTGCAGATAAATTTGCCGATGGGTATAGGTAACACCCTTGGGATTACCGGTGGTCGCCGAGGTAAAGCACATACCGGCCTGGCTATCCTCGTCTAGTTCAGGCAATACAAATTCTTCATCACCTTCCGCAATCAGGTCTTCGTAACAGTAGATCGGAGACAATGTTGTTTCTGGAATCTGGTCACTGAGAACGATATAGCCTTTAATGCTAGGCAGTTGCGGTGCCAATCGCTCCAGCACCGGAATCAGGTCTGGATCGACAAACAGTAATTTGTCTTCGGCCTTGTTGATGATGTAAGCAATATGCTCATCAGAAAGGCGCAGGTTAATGGTATGCAGTACCGAACCGGAACAGGGCAATGCAAAGTAAAGTTCCAGATGGCGATAGGTATTCCAGGCCAGAGTACCGAGCCGGTCACCGGGTTCTGCGCCGAGGGAGGCCAGCCGGCTGGTTAAGCGCCGTACCCGCTTGAGCATCTCACCGTAGTTATACCGATACAGGCTGTTGTCAGGCAGCCGGGAGACAATTGAATTGTCTGGAAAATAGGTACCGCCGCGTTCGATAAAACTTTTGATATTTAACTGCATGGTTCCTCTCCCAACCGTGAGTTCTGGTTCCCGGTTATCTACTGGTTGATGTCAACAATGGCCAGAGCTGTTCACCCCCGGCAGCGACTACCTGACTACCGATTAAAGTTGCCCAAACACTCTCATTGCCATATTCGTCCCGCCACGACCAGAGCCGACGGGTGGCATGGTGGAGCGGATATTCCTGAGTAAACCCCATCGCGCCATGGACCTGATGAGCAATCCGTGCGCCCATGCCTGCGGCCTGACCGGCCTGGGTTTTGGCACTGGCAATATCAAGCAGGTCACCAGCGGCTGTGGCTTTATCGAAGCTCAGCGCTGCCAATCCGGTCATCACCGATGCGGCCTCTAAATCCGCTGCCAACAGAGCAAGTTGTTGCTGAATGGCCTGAAATTTGGCCAGTGGTCGACCAAACTGGGTACGTTCCTGCACGTAGTTATGCGACAACTCCTGAGCACGACGTAATGCGCCTACGAGTTGACCACTTCGGGCCACCGCGCCAAGTTGCCAGAGTTTTTCTGCGGTTCCGACGGCCAGATCAACAACCTGAGTATCTGTCAGTTGCTGATTAGAAAAACTAAGCCGGTCCCGCGCTTCGCCTGCCAGGTTTTTACCGACTTCGACTGTCCATTGACTGGACTCGAGTATTAGTAATTTTTCAGCGCCATCAAAGCTCACTGCAACTAACAGCTGATCAGCAAATCGACCGGCTGGGACTCGGCCTATATCACCACTGAGCTGCCAGTTACCGGCAGCGCCGCTAAGCGACAACTGATCACATCGAGCAGCCACCGTCACCAAGCCATCAGGCAGATCGATATTGGCCTGAGTCACTAGCCAGGGTGCCAACAGCATGGCTTCGGCAACTGGAGCTGGCAGCGAATAGCTGGCTGCTAGCTGCAATAACTCAATCATCAGCGGCAAGTCAGCTTCAACGCCACCCTGGGCTTCCGGTAGTGCAGCTCGATGCAGTTCTAGCTCGCAAATTTGTTGCCAGAGCTCGGCATCAAAGCCACCCTCTTCGCTGGCCTCTACCCGTTCAGGCGTACATTGGTCGCGCAGCAAGCGCTCAAGACTATCCAGTAATAGCGTACCTATTTCGTCGCTCATCGCAGTCCTAACCCCCGGGCGACGACGCCCCGCAGGATCTCATTGGTACCGCCCCGCAAGGTAAAGCCAGGCATATGTAAAAAGGATTCCGCCAGCAATCGATCGAGTTCATCGTCGCTGCCATATTCTGGTTGGGTTTCCAGCAGCAGGCGAATCTGTTCGACCATATCGCCTTCAAAGCGAGTGCCCAGGTCTTTCACCAGTGCAGCTTCGACGTTGGGGGCTTCGCCCTTATCCAGAGCCGCAGCCACCGACACCGACATACCTCGCAGTGCCCGCAACTGGGCAACCATGCGACCGATAACCAGCTGTTGGCCGCGATCCGCATCCCGGCCCAATCGTTTCAACACAGCAACCAATGCAGGGAAAGTACTTAGAAAACGTTCGGGGCCGGAGCGCTCAAATGCCAGTTCTGAGGTTACCTGAGCCCAGCCATCACCCTCTTTACCTAACAGACAATCATCACCTACCTCAACGTTATCGATGAACACTTCGTTGAAGTGATGTTCGCCGCTGAGCAGGTTCATTGGACGGATAGTGATACCCGGAGATTTTAGATCAACCAGGAACTGGCTGAGTCCTGCATGACGATCGTCACTGGGAGCCTGGGTGCGGCAAAACAGAATAAAGGAGTCGACCCGGTGGGCACTGCTACACCAGATTTTTCGGCCATTAAGACGCCAACCGCCATCAATTTTATCGGCCTTGGTGCGAGCTGATGCTAGATCAGAGCCACTGCCAGGCTCACTCATGCCGATAGCAAAATAATGCTCGCCGCTGGCCATTGCGGGCAGATATTGTTGTTTCTGCTGTTCAGTGCCATAACGCAGCAGACTTGGGCCACTCTGACGGTCACCGACCCAGTGAGCTGCAACCGGCGCTCCGGCAGCCAGCAACTCTTCGGTAACCACGTATCGATCCAGCGCGCTGCGCTCATGGCCACCATATTGTTTTGGCCAGGTCATACCCAGCCAACCGTTATCGGCCAGGCGTTTGCTAAATTCGAGATCAAAACCACCGAGCCATTTATCGCAGCCGGGTACAAAACGTTTTGCGGCTAACTCGGCAGCAAGAAAATCACGCACCTGCTGACGAAGTGTTTCGGTGGCCGCGGGTAATACTGCGGGGTTAAGTCTGACTGGCACCCTGTCTCCCTGAAATTATTTTTGATTAACAGTGCTGCAGAGTGATCTCCGCATCAGCAATCAATCTAGCGCTCAAATATAGCCCGTTGCCGTGTTCTAGTTCTACGGTCAGGACTAATTAGCCCTGAATATCTTCATTAAGCTGTTTAGTCTTGAAAACAGACCGATCAGACACATGTGCGGCGTCCCTGTTTAGTCGCCATCAATCAGGCTCAACAGTCGGGGTGGTGACATGGGCACCTGAGTGACCCGTTTGCCAATCGCATGACTAATAGCACTGGTAACAGCCGCCATCGGTGGCACGATTGGGGTCTCGCCAACGCCGCGCACTCCATAGGGATGCGGCGGATGGGGTACTTCGATCAGATGGGTTTCGATCATCGGCACATCAGAGGCCACCGGCACCCGATAATCCAGGAACCCCGGGTCATCGAGCACGCCATCGGCGTTATAGAGATACTCTTCGTTCAAGGACATGCCGATACCCTGCACCGCCCCGCCCTGCAACTGACCTTCTACATAGCTGGGGTGAATCGCCTTACCGACATCCTGAACCACTAAATAGCGCAATATTTTGGTATAGCCGGTTTCTGGATCGACTTCCACATCGCACAGCTGGACACCGAATCCAGGGCCTGCATGGGGCGCGTTGATCTGCGCATCACCGCCAACCGGACCACCAGTGTGTCCGGCCTTTGCGGTAATTTCAGCCAGCGCCAGCGGCGGATTACTACCACTAAGGTCAATGGCCTGGCCGTTCTGCCAGCTAACCTGCTCGACATCCAGTTCCCAGGTCATGGCTGCTCGGTTACGAAGTTCGATGACTGCCTTGCGTGAGGCTTCGACCACCGCTAATCCGGTCGCAAACGTGGTTCGACTGCCGCCGGTGGTATCGCAATAACCGATAGTCTTGGTATTGCCCACCAGCGCCTGAATTTTCTCCGGTGGCACACCCAGCTCTTCAGCTGCAAACAACGCCATGGAAGCGCGAGAACCACCGACATCAACGCTGCCGGTGACCACAGTGACCGCGCCATCTTCGTTAATACGCACACTGGCACTGGACTGCATGCCGACGTTAAACCAGAAACCCACCGCCATGCCGCGACCCTGGTTAGCGGCCAAAGGCGCGTCATACCAGGAGTGGCTTTTAACCGCCTGCAGCGCCTGCTTCAAACCAATCGGTCCAAAAGCCGGTCCATAAACCGCTCGATCACCCTCATCAACCGCGTTTTTGAGGCGCAAATCAATCGGGTCCATATTAAGTTTCAATGCCAGCTCATCAAGCAGGGCTTCGCCGGCGAATGCAGCTTGTGGTGCGCCTGGTGCTCGATAGGCACTGGCCTTAGGTTTGTTCACAACTACGTCATAACCTTCCAGCAATAGATGTTCCATTTTGTAAGAGGCGAACATGGTCATCACTGCAGGCACTACCGGCGACCCCTTAAAGGCACCGGCTTCAAATTCTAATTTGGCTTGAATCGCTACCAGAGTGCCATCATAACGAGCACCGATCTTCACCCAGATCCGTGATGCAGATGCCGGCCCCGAGGCCCGCAACACGTCTTCCCGACTCATCACCATTTTCACCGGCCGGCTGCAGCGCCGCGAAAGAACTACAGCAAGCGGTTCCAGGTAGACCGACAACTTGCCGCCAAATCCGCCGCCAATCTCGGTCGGAATCACCTGCAGTTCAGAAACTGATATATCGAGCACGCCGGCAATCAGGGTGCGAAATAGAAAAGGCCCCTGGGTACTGGTCCAGACCCGGGTACGGCCATCGATCTGGGCATCAACCAGGGTTGCATGGGGTTCGATATACCCCTGGTGCACTGTGGCAGTCTCAAAGCTGTTTTCAACGATGACATCAGCCTGCTCGAAACCTGCAGCGACATCACCCTTGGCCAACGGCATATAAAACGCCACATTGGTGGGCACTGGGTTTTCCACTGGCCCCGCCATGGTCATGGTGATTTGTTCATCATGCAGCAAGGTAGCGTTATCGGCCTGCGCTGCATCCAGGTCTATCACCACCGGTAGTGGTTCGTAATCGACCTCAATCAGTTCTAGTGCCTGGGCACCGGCTGCCAACGAGGTCGCCGCGATAGCCGCCACTGGTTGGCCGTGATAAAGCACCTTGTCGCGGGCCATGACGTTATCGGCGACATCCCGAATATCGGCCTGTTGCTCGCCTAATGGCACCATGCGGCGCTCAATATCTGGCATGTCGGCGGCGGTGATAATAGCTAACACCCCATCAACCGCCATTGCCTTGTCGATATTGATCGACCGAATTCGGCCATGAGCAATCGTGCTTCTAAGTACCTGACCGTGAACCATATTCGGCAACGACACATCGGCGCCAAACTGGGCCCGACCGGTAACCTTATCAACGCCATCGGGACGAATCGATCGGGTGCCTACGTATTTATAATTCGGCAGGTCTGACTTTGGACTGTTCATACGGTTAACTCCCCGGCTACGGCGATTTCTTCACCACGCATCTGCGCTGCCGCAGCTAACACCGAACGAATAATTTTGTCGTAACCGGTACAGCGACAAAGGTTGCCAGCCAGCCAGTAACGCACCTCTTTTTCGGTTGGGTCTGAATTACGGGCTAACAGTGCTTTGGCTGCAACAATAATGCCGGGGGTACAGATACCGCATTGCAGCCCTGCCAACTCGAGAAATTTCTGTTGCAGGGGATGCAGACCGTCACTATCTGCCACGCCTTCAATCGTTTCGATTTTACTGCCGGTCGCTTCTACGCCCAGCATCAGGCAGGAGCAGATTAGTTCGCCATCGCAAATCACTGAGCAGGCACCACAGTCGCCGGTACCACAGCCTTCTTTGGTGCCGGTCATGCCGAGCTGGTCGCGCAATACCGTCAACAACGACTCAGTGCTGTCACACAGATAATCGACTTGCTGACCATTAATAGAGGCAGTCACATGATTCTTAGCCATCAGTCGTTGCTCCCATGAAGTTGTTGAGCCGCCCGATCAAAAGCCACCTGAGCAGCTCGCCGGGTAAGCACCGCAACAATCTTTTTTCGATATTGGGCGGTGCCACGTTTATCGGATATGGGTCTGGCTGCAGCAGTCGATGCTGCTCCGGCAGCTAGCAGTGCTGCGTCATCAAGGCTGGTGCCAATCAACGCCTGAGCCGCATCATCTACGGTCAGTGCTGTCGGTGCGACTCCGCCAATAACCACTTTGGCGTCGGCGACAATCGGTCCAGAGTCAGTATTTTTCAGAATTAAATTAACCGCAGCTCCAGCGACTGCTAAATCCATTTCAGTTCGAGGAATAAAGCGAAGATAGGCGTCCGACTGATTAGTCCGAGGACGTGGAAACCGCAGTGCGACAACGAATTCTCCAACTTTTAAACAGTGTCTTCCTGGTCCGGTGAGAAAGTCACCCACCGGCAATTCACGACTACCCTCCCGGCCGATAATTTCACACACTGCATCGGCCGCTATCATTGCCGGCACCGAGTCGGCTGCTGGCGATCCGTTACAAAGGTTGCCGATCGGGGTCGCCCTGCCCTGCACCTGGGTAGATCCAATCAGGCCTACGCCTTCGACAAAGCCGGGCATCAAAGATGTCAGCTCGGCATGATCAGTGATTTGAATACCGGTGACGCCAGCACCGATTCGAATCGAATCCGGGCCTATTTCAATTAGCTGCAGTTCTGGAATTTTTTTAAGGTCGACCAGATTTGGCGGTACCGGTCTGCCACCACGAAGCTGGATAAGCAGGTCAGTTCCACCAGCCAGCAACGCAGCCCCTGGGACTGCTAACTGTTGAACCGCCTCGGTTAAACTCGCTGGTACGCTATAAATCATTTCTGACATCGTTGTCCCCCTGCATAAAAACGATTGAATACTATCCCTGATAAAAACCGCAAAGCGATAATAGACAGTGACGACACTGGATCAAAATGCACTGCTTTATCTGACAAATTTTCAAGCCGAAGTCGACCATTTGCCATTATCGGACTGATTACTTACTTACCGCTTCTGCTAACCTGACCCATTGTTCCTGCTCGGACCGCCCGGCGCAAGCGACGGCATGAAATGCTTCCAAAATTGTGTTCAGAGCAATCAAGAAAAATTAAACGCGAGGATTACAACCATGAGCCACCCCTATACCAATCTGTTTACACCAATAAAGGTAGGCAATACCACGCTACCGAATCGGATGGTGATGGGGTCCATGCATACAATGCTTGAAGAAATGGACGATGGCTTTGCCAAGGCCGGTGCATTTTTTGCCGAGCGGGCCCGCAATGGAGTGGCACTGATGGTCACCGGGGGTGTTGGTCCCAACCAGGCAGGCCGACTTGCTGATGATGAGCACACCCTGGAACGCCCAGATCAGGTTGCCGATCACAAAACCCTGGTCAATGTAGTACACCAGGCCGGCGGCAAAATTCTGATGCAAATACTCCACCCCGGGCGCTACGGCCAGCATGACAAGCTAGTGGCGCCAAGCGCCATTCGCGCACCTATTAACAAGCTTACCCCCCATCCTCTTAGCGAAGATGAAATCGAACAGACCATCAAAGATTTCGTTAATTGTGCGCTACTGGCACAACAGGCTGGTTATGACGGGGTCGAAATTATGGGCTCGGAGGGCTACCTGCTTAATCAATTTCTAGCTCCCTGCACCAATCAAAGAACCGACCGCTGGGGCGGCAGCGCCGAGAATCGAATGCGGTTACCGATAGAAATCGTTGAACAGACTCGCCTCGCGGTAGGCGCCGATTTCATGTTGATGTACCGAATATCCCTGCTGGATTTAGTTGCACAGGGCTGCCAATGGGATGACACGGTGGCATTGGCCAAACAACTCGAACTGGTCGGTGTCGATGTTTTTAATAGTGGTATTGGCTGGCACGAAGCTCGCATCCCCACTATTGCTCATAGCGTGCCCGCAGGCGCCTGGACCTGGGCGCCAGCAAAACTACGCCACCACCTGACCAAACCGATTATCGCCACCAACCGCATTAATAGCCCAGAACAGGCTGAACGGGTTCTGGCTAATGGTGATGCCGACCTGGTGTCGATGGCCCGACCATTTCTGGCCGACCCGGCTTTCATGAGCAAAGCCGAACAGGGCCAGGCTGACGCTATCAACACCTGCATTGGTTGCAACCAGGCCTGCCTGGATCTGATTTTTCGGCATCAACTCTGCAGCTGCATGGTCAATCCCCAGGCTTGTAAAGAGACCGAAATCGATAGATCAAAGGCCAATCAGCGCAAACGTGTCGCCGTGGTTGGCGGTGGACCCGCAGGGCTGTCCTGCGCCCTGACGGCTGCCGAACGCGGCCATCAGGTCACCCTCTATGAGGCATCTGCAAAGCTCGGTGGCCAATTCAACATGGCGGCTATTATTCCCGGCAAAAGTGATTATGCGGAAACTATTCGCTATTTCACTCATCAGTTAAATCAGCTGCAGGTATCGATTGAACTCAATAACCTGGTGTCGGCCGAACAGCTGCAACAGCAAGGCTTTGATGAAATTATTATCGCCACCGGGGTAACACCACGACTGCCCGATATCCCCGGACTCGACCACCCCAAAGTCATTTCTTATCAGCAGCTTTTAGAACAGCAGCCTGAGTTAGGCGAACGAGTGGCGGTGATCGGTTCCGGTGGCATCGGTATGGACGTGGCCGAATATCTGACCGCGCCAACAGAACCTGAATCAGTGAGCGATTTTCTTGAGCATTGGGGTGTCGACCAACAAACCCTCGAACAGGGTGCATTGATGGAGCCGATTGAGATGCCATCGCAGCGCTCGGTTTACCTTTGCCAACGGGGTCCAGGTCTACCTGGCAAAGGAGTTGGCCTGACCACGGTTTGGGCCCATAGACTTACATTACAAAAACGTGGCGTGCAGTTTCTGTCCGAACTCGAATATGTCGATATCAACGATCAGGGCATTACCATCATGGTCGACGGTGAAGAGCGTTTTATCGACGTTGATCACGTGGTTAACTGCTCGGGCCAGGTTAGTCGCAACCATTTAGTTGAGGAACTTGCCGCCCTCGATATTAGCTGCCATGTGATCGGCGGCGCTGAAAGTGCAACCAAACTCAATGCGGTGCGTGCGATTCGGCAGGGAGCTGAAGTCGGGCAGCAGTTATGACCTGACTTAGTCTGGTTCTGGTGATCCTGCCGATGCATGGTCAAACCG
>JAESTY010000216.1 GCA_016763355.1 Immundisolibacteraceae bacterium | reverse complement strand
ATATGTTGATCGGCATGCAGAATGTTGGCACGGTGGCTATAAAGAAAATCCGCCACTTCGGCCACCAGTCCCTGCCGGTCTGGTGCGATAATGAGCAGAATTGCAGATGCGTCCATCGATGAATACCTGTTAAAGATAGAAGGTGGCTAGATTGAACCTTAAATCGGGTTACTGTGGTCGAGCTTTACAAAGTTCCACGCAGGCCGAGCTCAGGTTTGGCGGCGAATTATTAAAAGGGCAAGGTCAGGTGTCAATCACCATGTTTCTCGTACATTTGGAATTAACTGCGGACGAGTTCCGATGACCATCGTTATTGGGCCTAGCGTCGACCATGCGGATCCCGTACAGCGCCGCCGTTTGGCCACTGAATTGCGAAAGCTGCTGCCGGATCACTGTGTGCTGGATCAGCTAGAACAGTTGCAGCCGTTTGAATGCGATGCCATGACCTCGGCCCGTGAAATACCACTACTGGTGGTGCTTCCTGAAACATTGCAGCAGCTTCAGGCGGTGGTTCGCTATGCTCATGAAATCGGCATTGCGTTGATCCCGCGCGGAGCGGGTACCGGCCTTTCTGGAGGAGCGACACCACGACCAGACGCAGTGATGCTGGTGGTCAGTAAACTCAGCCGTATATTGAAAATCGATGCCGAAAATCGGATTGCGATCGTCGAACCAGGGGTTTGTAACCTGGCGATATCGGAGGCCGCTGCAGCTGAAGGCCTGTTCTATGCGCCTGACCCATCATCACAAATAGCCTCCAGTATTGGCGGTAATGTGGCGGAGAATTCCGGCGGCGTGCATTGCGTTAAATATGGCCTGACCACCCACAATATCCGCCAAATAAAATATCTGGATCCAACCGGCGAATTGATCACCATTGGTGGCAGTGGTCTCGATGGTGCGGGTTATGACCTGATGGCGGTGATGACTGGCTCTGAGGGTATGCTCGGCGTGATTGTTGAGGTAACAGTCAATTTGCTCCCCCTGCCTGAGTCAGTGGTGTTGTTACAGGCCGCATTCCCCAGTATGGAGCAGGCTGGTGAGGGGGTGATGAGTATTATCTCCGCCGGGATTATTCCAGCGGGTCTGGAAATGATGGATCAGACTGCCATAGAGGTGGTTGAAAATTACATCCACATGGATCTGCCGCTGGATGCGGAAGCGATTTTACTGATTGAGCTCGATGGTACTGACGCCGAAGTCGAAGCCCAGCTTGAGCAGGTTAAAACTCAGATCGGCGAATACCAGGCTTATGATCTACGCCTGGCCCGCAGTGAGCAGGAGCGTATTCAGCTCTGGTCCGGGCGTAAATCGGCGTTTCCTGCCATGGGTCAGGTCACTACTGATTTTTACATCATGGACGCCACCGTGCCACGCAGGCATCTGGCTCACGCCCTGAAACGTATTGTTGAGCTCAGTAACCAATATGAGCTTCGGGTTGCCAACGTGTTTCATGCCGGTGATGGCAATCTACATCCACTGATTCTTTACGATGCCAGTATTGCTGATGAGGTAGTTCGTACCGAAGCACTGGCGGATGAAGTGTTGACCTTGTGTCTGGCCCTGGGCGGCACCTTAAGTGGGGAACACGGTCTTGGACTTGAGAAACTCGATAAAGCCTGTGATCAATTTAGTACGGTAGAGCTGGAACAGTTTGAGCGCCTAAAACGGGTGTTTGACCCGGATGGTCGTCTGAATCCGGGCAAGGCAATTCCGACCCCGAATCGGTGTGCCGAATTGGGTGGATTACATGTTCATGAGGGCAAAATCCCCTTTCCCGAGCTGGAGCGGCTCTGATGGTTTCTAACAACGCATGAGTGATATCAGTCAGCAGCTTGTTGATCAGATCGCAGACGCCCGGGATACCGGCGGCCGGCTAGCGATACTGGGCCATAACAGCAAGCAGGGTTTTCGAGGCCAGTCAGCAGGTGAAAGGTTTTCAACCTGTGATCATCACGGAATTATTGATTACGAACCCGGCGACCTGGTGCTCACCGCTCGTAGTGGCACGCCCTTGGTAGAAATTGAGGCGTTGCTTGCCGACCATGGCCAGTGTCTTGGGTTTGAACCACCACGCTTTCAACCTTTGCGGTTTAGTGCCACAGACCCCGCAAACTTGGAGGAACCATTAATACAAGGTTTAGGTACCCTGGGGGGGGTGGTTGCCAGTGGCGTTTCTGGGCCGCGTCGTCCCTGGGTGGGTGCGGTGCGTGATTTTGTGCTTGGGGTCTCCATGGTCAATGGATTGGCACAACGACTACATTTTGGTGGTCAGCTGATTAAAAACGTTGCCGGGTTTGATGTACCCAGGCTGATGAGTGGCAGTATGGGATCTCTGGGTTTGATGCTGGATATTTCGGTGCGGGTGTTACCGATTCGGCCAGTGGACTTAACTTTACAGCTTGAAATGTCGCTGGCAGCAGCCATGAAAAAGATGATTGAACTACAGCGCCAGCCGTTGCCGCTTTCTGGTCTGGTTTATCACCAGGGTATCTTGTCGGTGAGACTTTCCGGTACCGAACAGGGAGTTGCTTCCGCAGAGTCCATTATCGGTGGTGATCATCTGGTTGATGGCGCTCAGTGGTGGAATGGCCTACGGGATCACCGTTGGGACTATTTCCTCCAGCCTGAACCGCTCTGGCGATTATCACTGGCGGCTGCTACACCGCTGCCTGGTTTTTACAAGGCCGATGCGGATGACGACTGGCTTATCGATTGGGGTGGGGCACAGCGATGGTATCGAGGTGACGTTTGCAGCGAACAATTACACGATTATGTCGCCGAGCATGGCGGCCATATGAGTTGCTTCAGGGGGCCTATGGCTGATCAGGAATTACGTTTGGGTGATCGAAATTTATTGCCGCTGCACCAGCAGATAAAAACTGCATTTGATCCGCCGAACGTTTTTGATGGCAGCCGGGCAAAGGTGGCTTGAGACATGCAAACTTACTTTGACAAGGAGTTATTGACCCAGCCAGAGGTTGCCAGGGTTGATACGGCGATCCGTAAATGTGTTCACTGCGGGTTTTGTAACGTCACCTGCCCGACCTATCAATTAACTGGCGATGAGCTTGATGGCCCCCGTGGGCGTATCTACCAGATTAAAAATGCGCTAGAGGCCAACCGGGCGACACCAATCTTACAAAAGCACCTGGATCGATGCCTGACCTGTCGGAGTTGTGAAACCACCTGTCCGGCCGGTGTTGATTACAGCCACGTGCTGGATCTGGGCCGGCAGATGGTCAACCGTGATGTGCCACGGCCAGCCAAACAAAGGCTGCTCCATGCCTTGCTACGAACTATTTTACCGGAGCCATCTCGGTTTGCAGCGCTGCTGAAACTAGGCCGCTGGTTACGACCGATATTGCCTGCAACGCTGAAAGACAGGGTTCCGCGGGCACGGCCAGCCGGCCCGCTGCCTGATAGTGATCACCCAAGAAAAATGATTCTATTGCTCGGCTGTGTTCAGGATTCACTCGATGGCTCTATTAACGGCGCATTGATTCGAGTGTTTGACCATCTGGGCATATCTTTAAAACCCATAGCCGAAGCTGGTTGTTGCGGAGCGCTCGATCACCATTTAGCTCCGGGACAAGCTGCCTTGAATCGAATGCGTCATAACATTGATTGTTGGTGGCCGCAGGTGGAGCAGGGCGCTGAAGCAATCGTAGCGGGTGCCAGTGGTTGCGGTGTTGCGCTAGCAGATTATGGTCGATTGTTAATGGATGATCCTGAGTACGCCGAGCGGGCAGCAAAAATTTCGGCATTGGTGAAAGACCCTGCACAAATCCTGGCCGAGGAAGCATTGGATACTTTGCCGAAAAAAACTTCACGTAAGGTGGCTTTTCAATGTCCCTGCACGCTACAGCATGGTTTTGGTGTAACCGGGCAGGTTGAAAAAATTCTTAAGGGATTGGGCCATATTCTGGTGCCGGTGGCTGATAGTCACATCTGTTGTGGGTCTGCAGGAACCTATAGCTTGTTACAGCCGAAGTTTGCAGAGCAGCTACGCAAGAATAAAATTAGCCATCTTATGGAACAATCTCCTGAGCTAATCTTGACCGCTAACATCGGTTGCCAAATTCATTTACAGCGCCATAATCCGGTACCGGTGCAACACTGGATTGAATTGCTCGATCCTATATCGGTGTTTGGTTAAAGCCTTGATATTGGACAGTTTTGTCTCCATATAGACTAAACAGTCAGTAAAGTTTTTTGCCAGGGTTGATAGCAATGAATGGATGATGTCAGTTTAGGGGTGAAGATTGTCGATTTTACCTGTCTGGCGGTTCCATATTAAGATGCATGAAATTTTGAAAAAAATAGCCAGAAGCAGCTCGGGGATACGGATTTACAGTAATGGATGTAGACCAGATAGATACGCTAAGTGCACAAGTTTTTTTCCCTGATCTGGACGAAGCGCTGGACAGCGACCTTAGTGAAAATGCCAAGCAGGCGCTGTTTGCTGAATTGACCGAACTTTTGCGCCAGCAGGACGCGGTACTTGTCGCCCACTACTACACCGATGAGCTTATTCAAGAGCTTGCCGATTATAGCGGCGGCTGTGTGGCTGATTCACTAGAAATGGCTCGGTTTGGGCGCGATCATCCGGCTAAAACTCTGGTGGTCGCCGGGGTACGCTTTATGGGCGAAACCGCGAAAATGTTGAGCCCGGAAAAAACCGTATTGGTACCTGATCTGGAGGCCACTTGCTCTCTGGACCTGGGCTGCCCGGAGGACGATTTTGCCGCCTACTGCGATCAGCATCCAGACCGCACGGTCGTGGTCTATGCCAATACCAGCGCAGCGGTAAAGGCGCGCGCCGACTGGGTGGTGACTTCAAGCTGTGCGCTGGAAATCGTTGCAGATTTAAAAGCTCGGGGTGAGAAAATTCTATGGGCACCGGATCAGCATCTCGGTGGCTATATTCAGCAGCAAACCGGTGCCGATATGTTGCTCTGGCAGGGTGCCTGCCTGGTCCATGAAGAGTTTAAGGCCCAGGAACTGGCCGTGTTACGCCAGCAGCATCCCGACGCTCCCGTATTGGTACATCCTGAGTCTCCTGCTGGGGTTATTGAGCAGGCAGATGTGGTGGGTTCCACCAGTGCCCTGATTGCCGCAGTTGTAGATTCGGATGCGACGACTTTCATAGTCGCCACCGATCGTGGCATCTTCCATCGTATGCGTCAGTTAGCGCCGGGTAAACAATTTCTTGAGGCACCGACCGCCGGAAAAAGTGCGACCTGTAATAGTTGTGCTCATTGTCCCTGGATGGCAATGAATACCATGCAGCGAATGGGTCAGTTATTGAGAAACGGTGGTAATGAGATCACGCTGGATTCGGAAATTATTCAAAGAGCGGTGTTGCCGGTTGCGCGGATGCTTGATTTTGTTTCAGCTCGAAAAATAGCTAGCGACGGTGATGCCTAGCAAAGAAAGACTATCGATGAATGAGTTTTAGACTTTATTGTTGTTAAGCTGTCGCTGCAAGGCCGCTGGTGGATTGGTTTTTTTTGAGATCAATGACCAAATCATTTTAAAAACAGGTTTTAAAACAAGAGGAGAGAGCAATGAGTGATTCAAATCCCCAACAGAATACACCCTATATCGAGGACATGGATCCAGGTGAGTACTACTGGTGTGCGTGCAAAAAATCTGCCGATCAACCATTTTGTGACGGTGCCCACAAAGGCACTGAGTTTGTGCCGTTGCTGCACGAGATAAAGCAGGCTGGCAGGGTAGTCTGGTGTGGATGTAAGCAAACCAAAACACCACCTTTTTGTGACGGAACCCATAACAAGCTGTAATTGATCTACTGGTTGTCTAGTGTTTAGCGTTGGATTTAGCTGCCACTTTCAAATTTAGGCCCTGATGGATTAAGGCCTGAGGCTTTTATAAGGCCGGCCCAGAGGCTTCCACTATGAAGGCCCTGGGCCAGTTGACACTGCTAGGTGTCAACGAACAGGTTTGCTAGTCGTTATCGTTGGAACAGCACTTTTCAAACTACCAGGCGGATAGTCAGGCCTCAAAGAGAGCGTGCAGCAAAATAGTTAAAAATTAAAGTGCAGGTTAGGAATGCCGATATTTTTGACGTAGTAACTCCACCGGCCTACCCATGGATGAGGACAACCATGTCGATAACGACTCGCGTTACAGAAGAAATCAAAGAAGCGACCATAAAGGTGCAGGGCGAGTTTAATTTCGACCTGGTGATGGACTTGCGTGATGCCTATATTGAACCTGATTTGAAATCTTATAGTATTACGGTTGATCTTACTGATTGTACCTATATGGATAGTGCCGCTCTCGGGGCTATGCTGATAATGAAGAGCCACTTGGGCAAGCCGGATGGTGAAATTGTTATTAAGGTGGCGGATCCTTATGTTCGAAAAGTTCTGGAAGCTGCACATTTCGAAATAAAATTCACCTTTAGCTAACCGAAATGGCAAAGATTCTGGTTGTTGATGATCTGCCGTCAAATCGACTGCTTTTACAGCGTTTGTGCGAAAAATTCGGACATGAAACCATTTCTGCCGAAGATGGTGTGCTGGCGGTGGTGGCAGCGAAAGAGCAGTCTCCAGACCTGATTTTGCTTGATATATCCATGCCTAATATGGATGGTTATGAAGCTGCTGAGTTGATTAAGGCGGAAGCGAATTCTCGTCCAGATGATGCCTATTTACCGATTATTTTTGTTACCGCACAAACCTCTGATAGCTCCCTGACGCAGGCTATTCAAGCAGGCGGGGATGATTTTATTGCTCAGCCTGTCCGGGCCGAGGTATTGGAATCGAAAATCAGTGCCCATCTGCGTATTCGAGAACTGAATCAGCAGCTGGTTGAAAACAACCGTGAGTTAAGTCTTTATAACCGTCGGTTACGTCAGGAAGCAGATCTAATCGGTCACTTCTTTGATAAGGCCCTGCAGCGTAGTTATCAGGACCCAGAACGGTTTCACTACCATACCTCTCCTGCGTCGGCTTTTAACGGCGATATTATGTTAATCAGCCAGGGACCCGTGGGGCAGGTTTATGTATTAGTTGGCGACTTTACCGGTCATGGGTTGCAGGCGGCTATGGGAACTATGCCGGTCCAGCAGGCCTTTTTCGATTTGTGTCAGCAAGGGGTTGTATTACCTGAACTGGTACGCCAGATTAATGGTTACCTCCACCAGAGTTTGCCAGATTCGATGTTTTTCGCCGCTAACGCACTGCTGTTTGATCAGTCCTTTAGCAAGGTGGAAATGTGGATGGGCGGGATGCCACCGGGGTATCTGGTCTCAGACCAGGGCGAAGAGCTAATGAGCTTTGCCTCCATGCATATGCCGCTAGGGATATTGCCTGAAGTTGAGTTTCGTAGTGGAACCATAAATTACGATCTGCCGGCCGACAGTCGAGTTTATCTGTATAGCGACGGTGCTATTGAGCGCAAAGACGCCCAGGGTAATATAGTCGGTGAAGAAGGGTTACGTGAGTTGATGCAAACCATGCCAGCTGAGGGCCGTTTTGAAAAGATGGTAACCACGCTGGTTTCGAGTGATGATGATCAGGATCAGCTTGATGATATTAGTTTGATCGAAGTCAGATGCGGAAAACACTGATCTGACCTCGTTGGGTCGTGAGTTCGTCTACCTGGAATATTGAATGGTAGGCGGAAAACCAGTAAAAATGGTGCCGAGAGTCGGAGTCGAACCGACACGGAGTTGCCCCCGCCAGATTTTGAGTCTGGTGCGTCTACCAGTTTCGCCATCCCGGCATTTTTATCTGTTTTCCAAATTTGTTAAGTGTTTTTAGCTGCCACCGTTACCCATGATGTTGAGCTAATAACCTGCTTGGAAAGCGGCGCAAGTATAGCGGTAGAAGCATTACACTCAAAGCCTTGATGGTTAATCCGGTGTAATTCAATTAATCCTGCAGTGGAAGTGTGATTGGGCCCCGAAAACGGGGCCTATTGGGGTATCATCGCGCGCCCATGAAACGCTCCGATTTCCGATACGACCTCCCTACCGAACTGATCGCCCAGCAGCCATTGCCTCAGCGCCGTGATTCTCGTTTGCTGTGCATGCCCGCAGACGGCCAGATTACTGATCAGCATTTTACTGATTTGCCGCGCTGGCTAGCCCCTGGAGATCTACTGGTGATCAACAATACGCGGGTGATTCCAGCGCGCCTGTTTGGCCACAAAGCCAGCGGTGGAAAGCTTGAACTGATGATCGAAAGGTTGCTCGGAGGCAATCGCGCCTATGCGCAGATTCGATGCAGCCGTTCTCCGAAAGTTGGCTCGTTGATTAATCTCGCTGAAGGTTTTCAGGCGGAGGTGTTAGGCCGTGAAGATGATTTGTTTGAGCTTAGTTTCTCTGCCCCCCTGGATGAACTGTTAAAACAGATCGGTCAATTGCCTTTGCCGCCTTATATCGAACGGGATCCGGATAGTTTTGATGCCGAGCGCTATCAGACGGTTTTTGGCTCAATTGATGGCGCAGTGGCAGCACCGACTGCGGGTCTGCATTTTGATGTGGAATTATTAGCTGAGTTAAAGCAGATGGGTGTGGACCATGCCGAAGTGACACTGCATGTTGGTGCGGGCACTTTTCAGCCGGTTCGAGTAGAGCGCTTATCCGAACATAAAATGCATTCCGAATGGCTATCAGTGAGTCAGCAGGTGGTTGACCAGGTTGTGGCAACTCGGCAAGCCGGTGGTCGGGTGATTGCGGTCGGCACCACATCGGTTCGGGCTCTGGAGAGTGCTTCTCAGTCAGGCCAGTTGCACATCTTTGAAGGCGATACCAAACTATTTATCACGCCGGGCTACCGGTTTCGAAGTGTTGATGGCTTGATTACCAATTTTCATTTACCGGAATCGACTCTGCTGATGTTGGTCAGCGCGTTCTCCGGTTACAGGCAAATGAAGACCGCCTACCAGCATGCAATTGCGCAGGCTTACCGCTTTTTCAGTTATGGAGACGCGATGTTTTTGCTGCGTAATGACCTGTCATGAGCAGGATGCAGTTTAGTTTAACCAGCACTGATGGTCAGGCGCGGCGGGGGCAGATCCAGTTTCCCCGAGGAAACGTGGAAACCCCGGCTTTTATGCCGGTGGGTACACAAGCCACCGTTAAATCCCTGTCGCCAGCCGAACTAATCGACTGCGATGCGCAGATTGTATTGGGTAACACTTTCCACCTGGCTTTAAAGCCGGGAACCGAGGTGGTTGAAGCCCACGGCGGGCCTCATGATTTTATGGCCTGGCAAGGGCCGATATTGACCGATTCAGGCGGGTTTCAGGTTTTCAGCCTGAAAACTATCAGCAAAATAACCGAGGCTGGCGTGGAATTTCGCTCTCCAGTTGATGGTGCAAAAATATTTCTTGGTCCAGAAGAATCGATGGCGATACAGGGTTCTCTAAACAGCGATATCGTGATGATTTTCGATGAATGTACGCCTTATCCAGCAGACCTTGAACAAGCAGAGGCTTCAATGCAGTTGTCTCTTCGTTGGGCCCAGCGCAGCCGAGATGCCCATGGCGATAGTAGTGCAGCGCTGTTTGGAATTGTTCAGGGAGGCATGCATGAGTCTTTGCGGGATGTGTCCCTGCAGGGGCTGACCGCTATTGGTTTTGATGGCTACGCATTGGGTGGCCTATCTGTGGGTGAACCAAAACAGGATATGTTGAGAATCCTGGCTCACTCGGCGCCCAAACTGCCTGCTGACAAGCCCCGCTATTTAATGGGGGTAGGGACACCCGCCGATATTCTTAACGCGGTCAGTCATGGTATCGATATGTTTGACTGTGTGATGCCAACCCGAAACGCCCGCCATGGTCACCTGTTCACCCATTATGGCGTGATTAGAATTCGCAATGCCCAGTACACCAAAGATACCAACCCGGTAGAGCAGGATTGTGGCTGTTACTGCTGCCAGAATTTCAGTCGGGCATACCTGCGTCACTTGTTACGCAATAACGAACTACTGGGATTTCGTCTGGCGACATTGCACAACACCTGGTTTTATCAACGGTTAATGGCCGAGATTCGCCAGGCGATCGTTGAACAGCGATTTGAAGCTTTTTGTCAGGACTTTCTTGGCGCGCAATAGCTAATTGGTTGGTCACCAAACAATACATGGGCAGCGGGCGAGTAGATTGTTTTTTGCGGCCAGCCTGATTTAGCAGGGCTGTATGTGATTGTCCATCGACAATGGCAATATGCTCGCCAACGGGACTGTTTCTTAGTCAACGCAGTTGGGATCATTCGGCTGGATGCAGGGCTTAATTAGCCGGTGCTGTGGCATAATTGTTCGGTTCATTAATAATTTCAATAAAAGCTATGCCATAGGACTTTTCCTGTTGGTTGGCGCTGGTGGCGTCAGTGCTTTACTAGAACGATAAAGCCGGATTGGAAGCTACTCTTTGGGGATGGTCGGATTAACTTTCGCTATTCCCGCAAATCATTGTTTTCAAATGTTTTCTTAATCAAATTAATGGAGATTTTCCCAACATGGGCTTTTTAGTCAGCGATGCGATGGCCGCACCTCAAGCAGCCGCAACCACCCCTGGGTTTGATAGTTTTATT
>JAESTY010000215.1 GCA_016763355.1 Immundisolibacteraceae bacterium | reverse complement strand
CCCGCCACTTTGCTGCCGGCGATACCCTGGCAGTAGACCCGAATCTGGATCTGATTGAGGTGGCCTTACAACTGCATCAGGACAATGCAAGCCAATTGGCTGGTTGGTTAGCCGAGGGACTTGTCGCGCCGGTCACCGATGAACTGGCGCAACAATGGTTCAGCGATAATCAGCTAGTCTGGACCTGCGTGGTTAAGCCCTGGATATTGGTGCAGGAGCGAGCTGTGTGTTAAGCCATGTTCTTCTGCTTCACCTTCTAGATGAAACTCTGTTGGCTTAATCACCAGGTAATCGCTGCCCGATTGGGAATATTAACTCTGACGATATCTTTGTCGCTGATCACTTTCTGGAATTTGGTCAGAGCTTTTGACCAGTCGCCATCGGTGGCAATTAGCTAACCAGGTTGGGGTGGAGCATAAACACCAACAATTTTTATCGCCACCGGGTTCGCTAGCCCACCTACATTCTGCAAATAACGCTATACGTTAATTACGTCCTTCTGCTCCACCTTCCAGCTGCCACCCTGCTGGCTTAGTCGATAAATAATCGGTGTGCCAGTGGGAATCTCAACCTTAACAATGTCTTCGTCGCTGATCACTTCAAGGTATTTGGTCAGTGCGCGCAGTGAGTTGCCGTGGGCGGCAATCAGCACCGACTTATCTGCTTTAAGCAGGGGTTCAATTTCGGCCTGGAAGTAGGGCACCACCCGGTCGCAGGTGTCTTTGAGACTTTCACCATTAGGTGGCGGGGTATCGAAACCACGACGCCAGATTTTGAATTGCTCGGCTCCGTGTTCGGCGAGCACTTCATCCTTGTTTAAACCTTGTAAATCACCATAGTGGCGCTCTGCTAGTTCGGTACAGTGGATGTGTACCGGTAGTTCGTTATCGCCAGGAACATAACTCTCCTGGGGCACGGTGCCATCCGCAGGCAGGAAAATCGGTGTCGAGCTAGCGGTGTTGAAACGCAGCACCATTTGCAGGGTGCAGATTGCCCGTTGCAGGTGAGAGGTATAGGCGGCATCAAATTTCATTTCGGCAAGTTCACGACCGGCGGCTTCGGCTTCCTGCCAGCCTTTGTCTGCCAGGGGTACATCGACCCAGCCGGTGAAACGGTTTTGTGCATTCCAGACCGATTGTCCGTGTCGAATTAATACCAGTGTTGCAGTCATCTGAATGGTGTCCGTAGCAAAATTAGAGAAGTAAGCGGGTCAGGTTTGGGGCGCAGATTCTACCCGGTTGCTGACTAGTTTGGGGGGAGTTGGTCCAGAGTCGGTTGTAACCAGTCTGTTAGTTGCTCGGTTGAAATCGGCTGTCTTGACGCCGGCTGGCGTTTTGCTGTTGCCCAGACTGCATCGGGAAAGTGGCGATCATCTTTAAATCGGGGGATCACATGCCAGTGCAGGTGAGCCACCTGGTTGCCCAACGAGGCCAGGTTCACTTTGTCTGGATGAAGTTGTTCGATGAGTTGCTGTTCGACGGTAAATACCGCTGCCATCAAACGCTGGCGTTGATCGGGTTCTAGTTGGGTCATTTCGGTTTGGTGCTGACGCCAGATTACCCGGCAAAACCCAGGGTAATCGGTCTCGTTGGCATCGATAACGGCAAGTTTGTCGTTTTGCCAGATCAGGCTAGATTCATCGAGTTCGCAGAGCGGACAGGGTGTGGTCAATTTGGATGGCTCCTTGGATAACTGCTGTAACATCAGGGGCTTTAATTTAAACGCTTATTGTAAGGAAGTTTGATGCCCGATTCGTCAGTTTCGTTGATCCCCCACATCACCGCAGAACCTAAAACCGAGGCTCAATATACGGTGATCTGGTTGCACGGTTTGGGTGCCAGCGGCCACGATTTTGAGCCGATTGTGCCGGAGTTGATGTTGCCAGACTCCCTGGCGATTCGGTTTATTTTCCCTCACGCCCCAGAGCGTGCCGTAACTATTAATAACGGCATGCGTATGCCTGCCTGGTACGACATTACCGGTCTTGATTTTGATAAGCGTGTGGATACCGACAGCTTTGTCAGCTCCAGCGAATTGATTGAGGCATTTATTCACGACCAGATCAGTAAAGGCATCGCAGCCAGGAACATTCTGCTGGCGGGCTTTTCTCAGGGCGGTGCGCTGGCGTTGCATACCGGTTTGCGTTTCCCCCAGCGCCTGGCCGGGGTGATGGCTTTATCAACCTATTTGGCCACCGGTAATACGTTGGCAGATGAGGGTAGTGAGCCGAATCGTGATATCCCGTTTCTCTATGCTCACGGTTTACAGGACCCAATGATTCCGATGACACAGGCAATTAAATCCCGTGATCGCCTGCAGGAACTGGGTTATGGCGTTGAGTGGCATGAATACACCATGGAACATCAGGTTTGTGTAGACGAAATCAGTGATATATCGCGCTGGTTGCAATACTGTTTTAGTGATCAATCGGGGAGCAAATAATCATGGAACTTGCAGCAGTTATATTGGCAACTCATCTGTTGTCAGCGGTGATCTGGGTCGGCGGTATGTTCTTTGCCTACATGGTGTTGCGTCCGGCAATGGGTAGCCTGGAACCACCACAGCCACTGCTGCTCTGGCGGCAGGTATTTCCACGATTTTTTACCTGGGTCTGGATCACCATGATCTGGCTGGTCGCCAGCGGCTACTGGATGTTGTTCGTTGTTTACGGTGGTTTTAAAGGCGCATCACCCTTGCTGCACGTGATGAACGGCCTGGGGCTGATTATGGTGGTGCTGTTTGTCTGGCTCTATGTACGCCGTTGGCCCAAGTTTCGCGATGCGGTGGATACTGGTGATATGGACACAGCGGTGGTGATGCTCGGCAAAATTCGCCACATCATTGCGGTCAACCTGGTATTTGGATTGATTAACTGTGTGATTGGTGGGTTGACGCCCTGGGTCGGTATTTGAAGCCTTAAATCGATTTGCCCGCGACGGATTAGTCGCTATTGCCGGGTGATCAATAAGCCTGTTGAATCGAGCATGATTTGTTGGTAGTGGCCATGTCGAGGTGGCGGTTTAGATAGGCGTTGCTTCTCTCTATTGCTGGGTATTAACTGAAATTTACCTGGCTATTATTGGTAATTTGTACATTTATTCCTGTTAAAAATTGTAAATATAGTCTTTTTTAGCTATCATTTTTTGTCATGTCTTCAATCTATCGAACCATCAATACCCAGTTACTGGCCTGGAAACAGCGACCTTCTCGTAAGCCGCTGGTGCTCAGAGGCGCACGCCAGGTGGGTAAAACCCATGCGCTGCAAGAGTTTGGCGAGCGGGAGTTTCGCACCTGTCATCTGGTTAATTTTCAAGAACTACCGGAGCTGTCGAGCCTGTTTGATGGGGCGTTGACCGCTGCGACCATTATTGAGTCTTTGCAGCTAGCGCTTGATATCGACATTGATATCAGCCATGACCTGCTAATTTTCGATGAAATCCAGGATTGCCCCCGAGCCCTGATCAGCGTGAAGTATTTCTGCGAGCAGATGCCTGAGTTGGCGCTCTGTTGCGCCGGTTCGCTGCTTGGGGTGGTACATGCCGAGGCCTCGTTTCCGGTCGGTAAGGTCAGCTTTATGGATCTCTACCCGCTGACCTTTATAGAGTTTCTGGGCGCGCTTGGCGAGCAGCGCATGGCCGACTTTGTAGTCAAGCTTGGTCGGCAATCGGTTATAGCCGAACCGGTACATCAGCGGCTGCAGGGGCTTTTGCAGGAATATCTGGTGGTCGGTGGCCTGCCCGAAGTGGTCGACCTCTATCGTGATATCCGATCAAACCGTAAACAGGCGTTCGAACAGGTGCGCGGGTTGCAGCAGGACCTGTTAAACGGTTATATCCGCGATTTCGCCCAACATTCAGCAGGGGTAAGGCCAGACCGGTTGCTGGCGGTGTTGACCTCGATACCGGCGCAGCTGGCTAAGGAGAGTAAAAAGTTTGTCACCTCAAAGGTGATTAGCGGTGGGCGTTATTCGATTTTACAAAGTGCGGTTGACTGGCTTGAGGGGGCCGGTTTAGTGCTAAAGGTGCCGATTGCTAATGTAGGAGAGTTACCATTTTCGGCTTTTACCCAGGAAAACCGATTTAAGCTCTATTTTTTTGACACCGGGTTGCTCGGTGCATTAGCGCAGCTATCGCCGGCGGTCCTGGTCACCGAGGCTGACCTTTTTGCCACCTTTAAAGGCGCTTTCTGTGAGAACTTTGTTGCCCAGGAATTTACGGCGCGCGGCAAACCTCTCTATAGTTGGGCGAGTAACACAGCCGAGATAGAATTTATGCTCGAGGTCGATGGCCAGGTACTGCCGGTCGAGGTGAAATCCGGCAATTCAGGAAAACTAAAAAGTCTCAACGTGTTTGCTCAAAAATATCGGTCGCCTTATCGAACCCGGTTTAGCGCTAGAAACCTGGAGATTAACCAGAAAGCGGCGATGCACAGTTACCCGTTGTATCTGAGTGGGCGTTTCCCGTTGGCTTGATTTAGTGGCTTTCAAGTTTTCTGATCAATAACCATATCAGCGGGGCATTTCCCCCCCATTTCGTAAATTCTAGTAAAGAGGGGCGAGGTTTATGTATGACCTGATTATTCGTAATGGAACCGTGATTGACGGCAGCGGTGATGCTTCACGATGTGCAGATGTTGCGGTAAAAGGTGGCCTGATTGCTGAAGTCGGCAGCAAATTGGGCGCTGCGCATCGAGAGATTGATGCTGCAGGTCGACTGGTAATGCCGGGTTGGGTTGATATTCACACTCACTACGACGGCCAGGCAATCTGGGACAGCGAGTTGGCTCCCTCATCCTGGCATGGTGCGACCACGGCTGTTTTTGGTAACTGTGGGGTCGGTTTTGCGCCGGTGCGCAGGGATGACGTGCCCTACTTGATTAACCTGATGGAAGGGGTCGAGGACATTCCCGGCACCGTGCTCAATGAGGGTCTGGATTTTAACTGGGAGAGTTTCCCCGAATATCTGGATCAACTCGCGGCCACATCAAGAACCATGGATATCGGTGCGCAGGTGCCTCATGCCGCCTTACGTTTTTATGTGATGGGCAAGCGCGGGGCAGACCATACCGAGACCCCAACGCCCGCAGAAGCTGAAACCATGGGTCGGTTACTCGAAGAAGCCCTCAATGCGGGGGCGCTTGGGTTTAGCACTTCTCGGACCACTAAACATCGTGCGGCGGATGGTAGTCCGACCCCATCACTGTCTGCTGGTGATCCAGAGCTGCATGCACTGGCCAAGGCAATGCGTCGTGCCGGTCGGGGTGTGATGCAGGTCAATTCTGATTTTGGTCCGGGGGAATTTGAGACTCTTCGATCTGCGGCTGAAGTCGCCGGACGGCCTTTATCCGTGCTGTTGTTGCAAAGCGATAAAGAGCCAGAGCTCTGGCGTGAGACCCTGGGACAGATTCATAGCGCTCGTAAGGCCGGTTTAACGGTTACCGGGCAGGTCGGTAGTCGCGGAATAGGACTGCTAATGGGTCTTGAAACCAGCATGCACCCTTTTGCTGCCCGAGCGGCCTGGCAGGAAGTGGCCGATTTGAATCCGGTCGAGCGGGTGAAGCGGTTGCGAAGTGACTCAGACCTACGGCGGCGGCTGATTCACGAACCTCCGGTTCGTAACGACATGATTGCGCAGATGATCGAAGCGGCGCTGCCGAAAACTTTTCGCCTCGCTGAACCTCTGGATTATGAACCGACTCCGGAATCTGGATTAGTTGCCCAGGCGGCCCAACGGGGCATTGCGCCGCTGCAATTGGCCCTGGAATGGATGCTCGAGAATGACGGTAAAGGCATGTTGCTTTACCCATTTGAAAACTATGCTGAGGGTAGTCTCGATGTGGTGCGTGAGATGTTGCTGGATGAGGCGACTGTTTGTGGTCTGTCCGACGGCGGCGCTCATGTGGGTTTGATCTGCGACGCCAGCTCGCCAACTACGTTGCTGACTCATTGGGGCCGAGACCGGCAACGGGGTCCCGGATTGCCGATGGAATTACTGGTTAAAAAGCAGACCCGGGATACGGCGCTGACTTATGGCCTCAACGATCGTGGTTTGATATCGCCCGGATTACGCGCTGATTTGAATATTGTTGATTTTGATCGGTTACGAGTGCGACTGCCGGAAGTGGTTTATGACCTGCCCGCTGGGGGCAAACGGGTACTGCAACGTGCCGAAGGTTATGACCATACCTTTGTTGCCGGTGTAGAGACCTTTAGTGGCGGTGCGGCAACCGGAGAAAGGCCAGGCCGGTTGATACGCAGTGGATCTTTATGAATAGGGTGTTGCCAGCAAGCTGGATAGTTGCCAGCAAGTCAGATAGTTATCAGTAAGTCAGTTGTTTTTAAATAGGGAGCCGCTATGAGTAACGAATCTAACCACGACAGGATCGCCTCGTTCTGCAGCATCTGGCCACAGGTGTGGCAACAGCAGAATCTGCAGCTAATGCTCGACTACTTCACCGACGATATTGTCTGGCAGGATATCCCCGTCGAGACCCGCAGTGGCAAGCAGGCCTGCGCCGATTTCATGATGCCGTTCATGACCAAGGCCAAATATTTTCGTATGGAACCTCGCAACATAGTCGCTAATGGTGATCTGGTCATGCTTGAACGGGTCGATTATCTGGAGTTTAAGGGGGTTGATACGGTACTGCCGGTTGTCGCCGTCTTTGAGATGACAGACGGGAAAATCAGACGCTGGCGGGACTATTTTGATCTGAATATGTTCGAACGTCAGCTAGCGGGCAAATGATGGCAGGCACTGGAGATCAACGGTAGTTCGGCGTTGTCCGGGCAAAATAGCGGGTGGTTATTAGATAAAGCCATGTTAAAGCTGTAACGCATGGTGAAAATGCTGTTTTGCATAAGGAGGGCATCGGTTTTGAACCATCACCAGATTGGGAAATTTCAGCACAACCGACAGGAACAATTTTTCAATGATTCGAATAGGTATCAACGGCTTTGGCCGAATTGGCAGGCTGGTGTTTCGTGCCGCCTGGGCGCGAGATGATGTGGTCATTCAGCGCATTAATGATCCGGCGGGTGATGCGGCCACGCAGGCCCATCTGCTCAATTTTGATTCGATTCATGGTCGTTGGCAGCACGAGGCATCGGCTAATGAGGAAGGCTTTCAGGTTAATGATCAACAGATACTGGTTAGCCAGAACACCGAACTGGATCAAACCGATTGGGGTGATTGTGACCTGGTGATCGAAGCCTCCGGAACCTGGCGCAGCGCGCCATTGCTGCAACCCCTGTTAGACCAGGGGGTGAAACGGGTAGTGGCGACCGCGCCGATTAAACAACCAGAAGTGCTCAACGTGGTGATGGGGATCAATGATCACCTCTACGACCCGGCAAGGCATCCGATCGTCACCGCAGCTTCGTG
>JAESTY010000214.1 GCA_016763355.1 Immundisolibacteraceae bacterium | reverse complement strand
GGCAGTGCTGAGTTCGGCGACGCAATTATCGCCAATATGTAACTACTGGTTACAGGAAAAAACTAAAAAGGGCGCCTCAGGGCGCCCTTTTTAGTTTTAAACCCACAATCACTTACTTCAGATATCGCACACCAATTTTATATCCTAACTCCAGGGGCTGACGATAATAACTGGCATGCAGGCAGGTACGGTTATCCAGCATCGAAATCTCACCCACTCCCATCGGCTGATCCCAGGCGTGTTCGACCACCACATTATCCAGCACCGTACCCATATCTTCCTCTGCAAAAATCGAATAGTGCATTGCAGCGCCGGTTGCGGGCACAAACCCCGACTCGGCTTCTTTTAAGGTTTGTAAACTGCCAAGAATCGACGGCCCGAATAGAGTCGATGAGGTGCGTGGGTATTTCTGCTCCTCATCGTAGGGATCCCGGGTGTACATCGAGTAAATTGTCGGCTGGCTTTCGTTACGGTCACAATGGAAATTCAAATGGGGGAACCTGTTTTTATGTCCAGGAATTCTTAATTTTGCCACCATGGTGGCGTTTCTAATGATCACCGGCCCAACAATGGCTGTGAGCTCACGCAGCCCGTCATTTAAGGTCGAATCGTTATCGTGCAACTCAAGTTGCACCGGGTCTAAAAAATTAATTTCAACACCAAAATGGTTAAACTCAAAGGGTATTTGCACCCGATGGCTGTAGGCTGCTAGCCCACCTTTTAAAATCGACGGATAGTAGTTCAACAGTCGTTGACCATAATCTGGAATAGATATTCTTGCCGTAAAAGAAGCACCATCAAACTGATCGCTGAAAGTTTTATCGGGTCTGTCGATCAGCTGTTTCAACCAGGCCGCATTAAAATAACTTTCAAATTTCATCGCCACTCGCTCAAGTTTTTAAGCCTCAATCCGAACAATTAGTATCGTTAGACTGATCGGTCAGACAGGCTGATCCTTAAGACAAACTCCGGCCATGATATGAAAATCCAACCACCAAAAGACGACCTGCGTTTTGATAGCAGCACCCATGATCTACTTAAACTTTTCATCGAGCAGCCGGAGCCGCGATTAGCGCCGCCCTGCTCTGGATGCAATCGCCATGAACCAACCAACTGCACCGCACAATGCGATCGAGCAGCAGCAGCTCTGTCGATAGATCCTGAACAATACCCAATTGAGCCCAAAGTGGTCGGACTGGTTTTCGAAATCACTGCCAGCCGTTTACTACAGACCTGCTATTCCTGTGAGGGCCATTCCAGGGAAGGCGAGCTATGGAAGCTGCCCCAGGTCTGCTTTTATAGCGACTCACCGATCTACGCCAAACTGGTAATGATCCATTTAGACCGACTGTTTCTGAAAAAAACATTAAGTTACCGCTGGCACATAGTGCTGGCCGACCTGACACAAACCCTCAACCTTACCTATTCGATCCAGCCAGACCTCAACCGCGAACAAGATCACCATCTGGGGAAGTTACAACAGGATCTGAATACCCTTTCAACTGACATGCACACTGCATTAAAGGAAATTGCCGCCGAACTACTGGCCAGTACCAACGCAGCATAGGCACAACTTGCTTGTATCGTTAAACCATTCAAACTTCATTAGCCAGAAATAAAAAAACCGAGCATTAGCCCGGCCTTTTTATTTCGATAACCCTAAATACCTCTGCGGTCACCATCCCCGTAAGTACATCAACTAACCCTGATAAAGCGTCGCCATTTCGTCTAATGAGCGCACCTTAATTTTATCGGCCTGGCCAGCGGTACCAAATGCCTCATAACGGTCAATCACAATGCCCTTCATCGCTTCCAGGGATTTTCTCAGATATTTGCGCGGATCAAATTCCGATGGGTTATTGGCCAGAAACTCCCGAGTCGAACCCGTAGAAGCCAACCGCAAGTCGGTGTCGATATTGATCTTACGCACGCCATGCTTAATGCCTTCCTGAATCTCAGACACCGGCACTCCATAGGTCTCAGGAATATCACCGCCAAACTTATTAATAGTTTTCAACCACTCCTGCGGCACCGATGAAGAGCCGTGCATCACCAGGTGCGTGTTCGGAATCCGTTTGTGAATCTGTTTAATCCGCTCAATCGCCAGCACATCACCAGTTGGCGGCCGGGTAAATTTATAAGCACCATGACTAGTACCAATCGCAATCGCTAACGCATCAACACCGGTCCGCTTCACAAAGTCAGCGGCTTCTTCTGGATCGGTCAGCAGCTGGTCATGGGTTAGCTTACCGACAGCCCCAACCCCATCTTCTTCTCCAGCTTCACCTGTCTCTAATGAGCCCAAACAACCCAGTTCGCCCTCAACTGACACACCACAGGCATGAGCCATCTCCACCACCCGCCGGGTCACTTCAACGTTGTAGTCATAATCAGCCGGGGTCTTCTGATCCTCTAACAGGGAACCGTCCATCATCACCGAGCTGAAATTCTGCTGAATCGACCGCTGGCAATCCGCCGGCGAACCTCCATGGTCCTGATGCATACAGATCGGAATTTCTGGAAATTCCTCAAGCGCCGCCAGAATCAGGTGACGCAAAAAAATCGGACCCGCATATTTTCGGGCACCTGCTGAGGCCTGCAGAATCACCGGGCTGTTGGTCTGCTGAGCGCCTTCCATAATCGCCCGCACCTGCTCCAGGTTATTAACGTTAAAAGCCGGCACGCCGTAGCCATTTTCGGCAGCGTGATCGAGCAGCTGTCGCATACTGATTAATGCCATAGTTCTGATCCTTAAAAAATTCGTTCAACCGCTATTTTAAGTAGGTGCGGAAAACAGTAAGTCCCTATTAGATTCGGATATTTTAAACCCTTCTAACCCTGTTTAAGGAGCAAGTAGGGTTTATTGGCAAAATTAGTCTGAATACACAAACCTCCTTTAGACACTTAGATCTCTTAAAGGAGCTTTTTGTAGCAGTCAATTCAATATTAACGCCATTACCTGTGATTCCAGGGAGCTACTAAACTGAACCAGATCCTGGCTGTGAACAATAAAAGTCTAGTTTTTTGATCTGATTCCGAACTGATAGCCTCCAGCTAATAAAAATTTCACTAAGTTAAAAACGCTTCCAGCTCATCTGCCCCACCAATGCGCTGGCCACCGATAAACACCTGGGGCACGGTCGCCTCACCAGTTACGGCACGTAACGCCCGTTGACTGGCATCTCTACCCACCGAAATTTCGTCGTAGACCAGGCCTTTTTCCTCCAGCAGTGCTTTAGCTCGCGCACAGTGACCACAACCGGGTTTGGTAAACAGGCTAATCGCCTC
>JAESTY010000213.1 GCA_016763355.1 Immundisolibacteraceae bacterium | reverse complement strand
TTGAACGTTTTGGTTTGTCGCTGGCTGATCTAAGCAGCCAACAATGGGTCGGTGCAGGCAGTGGCTGGGACGCCTACGAAACCGCTCTGGCGGCGGTTGCCGCTGAACTAAAACAACCCCCACTTGTACAGTGCCGCGCCGACGCTCGATCGCTAATCAGCCTGGCTTTAGATGAGACTTTTCCGACCCAGGCGGTAAGCCCGGAACAGGCATTACCGATCTACCTTCGAGATCAGGTTACTCATCGTTAATTCCAAGAATTTAAAACCCTTCTTGATCAACTAAAACTTGTTTGAAGCGCTGGGTCACTGGCACCATTCCAGCAATAATCAGCACTACAAACCAGACCAGCGCCCAGCCGGGCATGCTCAAACCCAGAAAGCTCCAGCTCAGTTCGGCGCATTCTCCGGAACCTTGCAAGATCAGTTGCAAGGCATCCATCAGCGGAAATGCATCGAGAATAAATTCCAGCCCGGGGCCACAGCTGGGCACCTGATCTGCCGGCAGGCTTTGTAGCCAGACATGGCGTCCGGATATGCCCACGCCAATCAGCCCAATTAAGGTACTAACACCCCCGTAGACCCAACGTCCCCAGCCCTGGGGGCCATGAAGTGCCGCGATTAGAAACCAGCCACCTAGTGAGAAGAACACAATTCGTTGTGCGATACAGAGCGGGCAGGGATCAAGATCGAGCTGAATTTGCAGACCAATAGCAGCTGCAACTAAGCCGATCACGGTCAGCACTAGCAGCGCATACCAGCGCCGTCGACCAAACAACCCATTCATCATGGCTCCATCCCCGAAACAATGTTTTATATAAGGTTAACTTAAGGGCACAAAAAAGGGCCCCATAACTTTATGGAGCCCTTTTTGGAGGAGCTAAACAACCACTCCCAAACCCAACTTTTACGTCAGGTTAAGACAACTTTAATTAACCAAGGTTCGCAGCAACGAATTCCCAGTTAACCAGATTCCAGAATGCTTCCAGGTATTTTGGACGAGCATTGCGGTAATCGATGTAATAAGCATGTTCCCAAACATCGCAGGTCAGCAGAGGTTTCTGGCTGCTGGTCAGCGGACATCCGGCACCGGTAGTGCTGGCAAGTTCGATGGAACCGTCGCTGTTCTGTACCAACCAGCCCCAGCCAGAACCGAAGGTGGTGATCGCATTGGCGCTGAATTTTTCTTTGAACTCAGCAAAAGAACCGAATGCTTTGTTAATCGCATCAGCAACTGCACCGGTAGGCTCGCCGCCGCCGTTAGGGCTCAGGCAGTTCCAGTAGAAGGTGTGGTTGAAAACCTGAGCAGCGTTATTAAACAGTCCACCTGAAGAATTTTTGATGACCTCTTCGAGGCTCGCACTTGCCTGGTCGCTACCTTCGAGCAGCTTGTTCAGGTTGGTGACATAGGTCTGGTGATGTTTGCCGTAATGATATTCCAGGGTTTCCTGGGAAATATGCGGCTGCAGTGCGTCAAGGGCATAGGGCAGTGCGGGCAGTTCATGGGCCATGGTGATCTCCAAATGTGAATTATTTAATTATGTAATGGGTTCGGCTATCGCCAGCACTGACCATCACCGAAACAAAATTAGCCTGTTATTGCTGGCAATGCTGGGGCACGCAGTTTACCGATGCCGCACCCTGCACCGCAAGTAACCCGCGCAGATGCCAGAGAACATCAGCTCTGAATGGCAACATTAATTTAATACCACTCGCCTTAACCACCTCCGTGCCGCTACTGATACAAATATATCGAAGGCAATTTGGATCTGAAATTTGAGTAAATGGGCACATTTTTGTAAGATAGGCGGTTCGCGTACAAGCATGAACCCCTTCGACATACGGGACCCCCGGTTACACACCGGGCTGTGGTGGCAGACACGTAACCCCAATCCGGGAGTTTACGACACTAGACCTCAAGTTGTTGATGGACCGCATTGTTACCTACCAGCAAACAGATCGGAGTATCTGTGGGGATAAGGAACAACCTTTGCGGTGGTGGTCGCACGCTGCGATTTACTAAATATGCGCTGAGCAGATTGGTTGAATAAGAAACGAATCTGCCCAGCAGGCAAACCGGATTTTTTGATAGCCCATATATGCAAATAACCAGAAACCAACAGAATCTCTACCGACCCGCCTTCGAGCACGATAGCTGCGGTTTCGGTCTGATTGCACAGACGGACGGAGTTGCCAGCCACAAACTGGTTCAAACCGCCATTAATTCACTCGCCCGTTTGACCCATCGCGGCGCGATTGCGGCCGACGGCAAAACCGGCGACGGCTGTGGTCTGCTAATCCGCAAACCCGATAGCTTTTTGCGCGAAGTTGCGATTGAAGAAGGTATCCAGCTAGAGGCCCTCTATGCCGCAGGTATGGTGTTCCTCGATAAAGATCCCGACCTGGCTGATCAGGCTCGAAAAGAACTCGACCGCCAGTTAATTAAAGAAGGCCTGTCACCAGCCGGCTGGCGAGTGGTGCCCATTAACCAGGCAGCCCTGGGTGACCAGGCAATAGCGTCACAGCCAGGAGTCGAGCAGGTATTCGTTAATGCCGACGCCGAGATGGATGAAGTTGATTTCAACCGCCACCTCTATTTCGCCCGTCGCCGCACCGAAAAAGCGTTACATGACATGCATCCCGAGTTTTATATCACCGCGCTTTCCTGCCATGTGATCTCTTATAAAGGCCTGGTAATGCCAGACCGGTTGCCACAACTTTATCCAGATTTGGGCGACGACCGATTTACTTCCTCGATCTGTGTGTATCACCAGCGCTTTTCCACCAATACTTCACCCTCCTGGAAACTGGCGCAGCCATTTCGTTACCTGGCACACAATGGTGAAATCAATACGGTCCAGGGCAACCGCTTCTGGGCCCAGGCTCGCGCGCAAAAATTCGATAGCCCGTTGTTTGACGACGTCAACGACATACTCCCGGTAGTCAACACAGAAGGTTCTGACTCAGAAAGTCTCGACAACATGCTCGACGTGCTGCTCAGCGGCGGCATGGATATTTTCCGGGCGATGCAGTTAATCATTCCACCGGCCTGGCAAAACGATCCGCACATGGATCAGGACCTGCGCGATAGTTACCGCTATCACAGCATGATTTCCGAACCCTGGGATGGCCCCGCCGGCATCGTACTAACTGATGGCCGCTATGCTGCCTGCTGTACTGACCGTAATGGCCTGCGCCCGGCCCGTTGGGTGATGACCGAAGACCGCATTATTACCTTGGCATCCGAAACCGGTGTCGGTGATTACCAGCCGGAAGATGTGATCGCGAAAGGCCGCCTGAAACCTGGAGAAATGCTGGCAGTCGACAC